>JAUVCY010000071.1 GCA_030595585.1 Thermoplasmatota archaeon | reverse complement strand
GTGGCTCTATGCTCCGTGGCGAGGATCATGCTGTCCTTGCAAACAATGCCGAGTGTCGTGGTTCCGGTCTTCATCATATCTTCCCTTTCAGTCATGAGCAAAATCACCTCTGTTATCCACCATGGAGAAGCAGGGACCCTCCATCCTGAACGGGATATTTAAATATGTTGATATTCGATGTAATCGTATCCACTTAAAAAAAATAAATGGGGTTTCGTTTATTAATGACTAGTATCTATGGGTCATCGTGTTCACCCGGCCGGAGGAGAGCGTCGGCGTGTAAGGTGATATAAGATGAAACATCACACCATTGCCATCATCACGATCGTGCTCGTTCTTCTATCCATTGTGGTGGGCGGAGGCTTGGGAGCTACCGACGTCCCAGGGGGAGAGGTGTTGGAAGGCCGTGCTGCCAATGTGGCGGGCAGGGCATTCGATTGGGACGGCTGGGACAGGGACCTCGATAACGATCACGTGGACGATCTCCTCACCACCGAGATACCTGTTGTTGAGGCGGTCGAGGGCACCATAGGGATAAACGTGCATTTCACGGATGGGGCCGACGAGGGGTCGATCTCGGGAATGATCGGCGTCGCAGAGGGCCTGGGCCTCCAACCGGAGCTGGTCTACAGTGGTAAGTACTCCACAGCCCAGTACTTGAGGGTGAGACACCTGGACCTCTCCACATACAGGGCACTTGCGTCATTTGTTGGCGTTACCATGGTCGAATATCGACCCTGGATGGTCCCATTCCTCGATACCTCAACGAAAGGGATAAGGGCCTCCCCTTCAACAGAATATTCGCCCTACACCGCCTCGGAATTGGGATACACGGGCGAGGGCGTGAACATCGCGATGATGGATTCAGGCGCGGACGATCTCCAGCACGAATCACTTCGCGGAAAATTCGTAACTGGCGGGGATTTCACCGGATTGATCACCGTCAACAATATGAATCCCAAGGATGAGGACGGCCATGGGACACACACCGCTGGCATTGCTCTGGGGTCTGGTGGTCAATCCACCACATATGCGGGCGTTGCTCCTGGTTCCGGATTGGTCGACCTGAAGATATTCAAGTTCTTCGGCGGAGACGCCTCCAACTCGGACCACGCGTTCGAGTGGCTGATAGAGAACCACTCAGAGCACGATATAAGGGTGGTATCATGTTCTTTCGGATCCACGTACTCGTCATCGGGAAAGGATACCACGTCCCGCCTTGTCAACCAGCTGGTCGATGAGGGGGTGGTAGTGGTGGTGGCGGCAGGGAACGATGGAACCCAGGGCCTCCCAAGCCCCGCAGCCGCCGATAAGGCGATAACCGTGGGAGCCCTGGATGATAAGGATTCTGTCACAAGGGGCGATGACGGATACGCCAGCTATTCCAATTACGGACCACGCGCATCGGATGGCGATTCAGATCAGATGGATGAGCTGAAACCGGATATCCTTGCATCGGGGACGGACATCAGGTCCGCACAGTACAATACCGTCATGGCGTATTCGGAGAAGACGGGGACCTCCATGTCCTGTCCCCATGTATCAGGTGCTGTCGCACTGATGTTCGAGGCGAATCCAAACCTCACGCCGGACCAGGTCAAACAGATCATCAGGGAGACGGCCCAACGATCTGGCTCGGGGTCAAGGCCCGACCTGGATGACAGGTACAACTACCGGTCCGGCTGGGGTTTGATCGACGTGTACGGGGCCGTCAAGCGAAGCGAGGAGCTGGCATCGTATCAGGTGGATGGCCCCGCCGAGGTGATAGGAGGGGAGACGATCGACCTGGAGCTCTCAGGGGAGTTCTCCCGTACCGACTTCACCTCCCATGAGGATCATCTCTCCATCGAGATACGGGTCCCCAAGGAGTGGGGGCCGATAGAGGATGTGGGCCTGGATGCGGGGTCTCCAAGCGGCACATCCTCCCTTGATGAGCCTATCCTCATCGGCAGCATGTGGAGGGTGAAGGGATCGATAGCATACGATCAGCCGCTTGTGGCGATCGAGCCGATCCTTTCCCTGAGGATCAAAGCCCCGATGGAAATGGGCAGCAGGGCCAATATCCAGGGTTTGATCTCCATCAACGGGATGGAGGGTTCCGTCCGGGCGTTGAACATCACGGTATCGTCCGAGGCCGATCCCGCCGACCTCTCGATAATACCCGTGGCGATATGGTTCTCGAGCAACAGGCCCGATTCCGGCGATGATGTGGAGATAACTGTGAAGGTCAACAACACGGGCGGGACCACGGTGCAGAACGTCCTGATCCGGCTCCTCGACGGCCCCGTAAGGACCGGGGCATTCATAGGGGAGGAGGAGAGCACGATCTCACCGGGAGGGAGCGGGATCGTATCCTTTACCTGGGAGGCCAGCGCCGGGGTCCACGCGATCACCGCCGTGGCAGACCCCGATGACGTCATCACGGAGACCAATGAGCTGAACAACAGCGCGGAGAGGCCCATCACGGTCCTTGGGATCAACCCTCCACCGGTGGCTGAACTGACGGCCGACAGGACCTCCACGAACACGCTGACGGAGGTCACGTTCGATGGGTCCGGTTCACAGGACACGAATGTGAGAGGAGGGGCGGTCACACAGTACCTTTTTGATTTCGGTGATGGGGAGACATCCGGCTGGGTGAACCTCTCATCGGTTCAGCATCGTTACAGGGACGCTGGTTCGTTCCGGGCCGAGCTCACCGTAAAGGACAACGGTGGGGCGAGCAGCTCCAATGACGCATCTGTCGTAATAAACGTGACACAGCAGGCGACCGACTCCACCCGGCTTTATCTGCAGAATTCGAGTGGTCTCTCCGAGGATGTGGGCGAGAAGGGCTCCACGGAGATACCTATCACGACAGATGGTGTAGAATATATTGGGACCTGGATCAGCCCTGCCATGGAGAGAAGCCTGGTCCTGCATTCAAGTATCAAGATGCGTCTTGAACTGATATCGGGGGAGGATGGCATGGTAGATATCGAGGCTCAGGTCCTGCTTTCCGATGAGACCATCGTGTTGTCGGGTGAGATGGAACTGACGTCAACCCTTCCGAACTACTTCGAGGCGGAGGCCGTGATCGGAGACATAGGGCTGGACAGGGGGGAGGAGATCACCCTGGAGATATTTGCAGGTTCGAACACGAGCTCTTCATCGTTGATCACAGGTGGGCCGGGGTCGTATATCGAGATACTGCACTACCCCGTCACCACGGGGGCCCCGATCGCGGACGCGGGCCCGGACAGGGAGGTGAAAGCCCAGAACGCTGTTACCTTCACGGGTCAAGCTCAGGATGAGGACGGTGAGATCATCTCCGTCAGATGGGATGTGGATGGGGACGGCACATACGAG
This sequence comes from Thermoplasmatota archaeon, assembly GCA_030595585.1. Taxonomy (GTDB): domain Archaea; phylum Thermoplasmatota; class Penumbrarchaeia; order Penumbrarchaeales; family Penumbrarchaeaceae; genus JAGLEG01. The sequence goes on along the minus strand of JAUVCY010000071.1, from coordinate 4,515 downwards.
ATAGAAGGGGAGGACGTATACTCCTTTACATATGTCGGATACCCCGAGCCGGGGAACTACATCGCCACATTCGAGGCGATGGATGATGATGGGGAGTGGGGGCGTGATTCGGCCTCCGTGCTGGTGCGCCCATCAGATTATAATTTTCCCCCCGAGGTACACATAGATCTCGAGAATGGGACCCGTCTTGAGGGTGTCGCCACCATAGACGGTGGAGCCTCGGACGATGCCGGCATCGAATACGTGGAGGTCCGGACAGTTGGCCCCCTTGACGGTGGCGTTGAGGTAACACAGGAGTGGTCAATGGCGGATGGAAGGGAGCTCTGGGCATTCCAGCTGGACACCACCAGGATCGCCAACGGGGTCCATTCACTGCAGGCCAGGTCCTATGACGGGGAGAGGTATTCGCCGATAGATGAGAGGACGATGGAGGTGGAGAATCCAAATCGCTCCCCGGAGATCGTGGATTCCATCATAGAGCCCTCCACCCTGCCGATAGACGGCATAACCCAGCTTACGATATACGTTGAGGTCCAGGACCTAGACCTGCCGGATGAGGTGATCCGCGTTACGGCGGACCTCTCCGGGATAGGTGGAGTGCCATCTTTTGACCTCGTTGATGATGGAACGGGTGTCGATGAGTTCGGGGGTGACCTGGTGTATACAAACTCGTTCACACCCCCTATCAGCACCCCCTCGGGAACGTATTCCATTCCCATCAGGGCCGTGGACAGCTTCGGTGATCACGATGAGGTCATCCTGTCGGTGGACCTTGAAAGTCAGATAGATGTGGACTGCAGGTTCTCAACATTCAAGCCCTCCCAGGGAGGCGAGCTGAAGATAGATGTTGACATCTCCCCGTTCGGGACGTATTACACGGTGGAACTGACGGGGATGGGCCTGTTCGAGGAGGAGAACGTCATGCTCCGGGACGATGGGCAGGATGGGGACCGGATAGCAGGCGATGGGACATATACCCGGATCCTGAAGGTGGCTGGATCTCCGGGGGTGTATATCGTCCAGGTGGATGTCAGGGATGGCGGTGGGAACCTCATCTGGTCCTCCTCATACGATGTCGACGTCCGGGAGGGGTCCAACCTATCCTCGACGGGAACGGGATCGGAGTCGGTGTCGGCCGTTCTCGTGATATCCGTGATCGTTCTACTGCTGGTCTTCGCAGCAGGTATCCTGGCGATCGCATACAGGACGAGATCGACGGAAGTGGTTCCCGAAAACCAACCTGTTGCCATGGTTGAAGGAGGTCCGATCATCGACCCCTATCACGGGGTCGTGATGGAGGAGAACGTGGAGACGGTCACCGTCGAGATGGTGTCAGCGGTGGTCCTAGAAGAGGCTCCCGTCCAGGGCCAGGTGCCATAGGTACCCGATAGAACCCATGGTTCCCCCCAGGACGCTCAGGCCGGATGTGAGGGAGGCGCACGTCAGCAGATAGACGCACCAGATCAGCCCGAAGGTGATCCCCACGATCGGCCGGTGGAAGAAGCCCCTGTGTTTGAGCGGAAGCAGGAGAAGTAAGTATCCTGCGATCGTCATGGAGAGGAAGATCAGGGCGCCATCGGCGAAGAGGAAAGAGAGGCCTGAGGCCACCCCTTCGGATAGTATGATGGAAAGCAGTGGTGGTAGCATCGCCATGGCCCCGAGCACCGGACCTATTATCCAGCGTATGTTCCCTTTTCCATCGATATCCGGAAGTACGGACCCGACGATCAGGGCGAGGCTTCCAAGGATGAGGGCAGGCAGGAAGAAACCGGCTATATTGACCATGGTGTCTGGAACCGGGTTCGAGAGCACGACAAATATGAATGGAAGGGTCAATATGACCACGACGAACAGCCCGGCAGATACGTGTACATCCCATCTTGACAGCGACATCCCCACTTGATATCGACTGGGCACTTATATATCACTTTTGTCACCAGGGCTCTTTTTTAACGCCTATCCAGTAACCTATCCTGTTGGCGATGGTGTGCGCCAACCAGGCTATCAAGGGCATGGAGGCCAACCCGATCCACATCTGGCCCTGGACGAGGGCATCCATCCACCATGGGTAAAAGGGGAGGATGAAGAGAGCCGCCCCAATGAGGTAATCCCACTGGTCGAGAAGAGGGGTCCTCTTACCCCTTGGCCTGTTCAGCGCCCTCTTGATGAAGCTTCCCAGCATATCGCCGAAAAGGGAGCCAACGGCCATTGCGGTTATCAGTATAACATTGTGAGGGGTGGGACCCCAGAGGCTGTCCTCGAAGGATGCTGTCCCCGTGGAATCCATCAGGACCAGAATAAGGAAACCAAGGAGCGCAGCGCATGTGGACCCGCCTATGAATCCCCTCCAGGTCTTTCCGTCGCCAAGATACCTCCTCCCATCCCTGCGCGTCCTTCCCATGTCAACAGGCAAGCCCCCCCCAAGAAAAGGGGCGAATGTGTTTGCGGTCATCGCCGGAAGGAGGATCAGGATGGTCTTGAACAGAATAGCGAGAACCGATCCGATCGTGACGGGGTCGCCCATGGTCGGTTCATTCTTGATGTCACATATAACACTTGCCCGGGATGCCGTAATATGTCGAGGGTCGGCCATCGGTGGTGGACCCATGGGCCCAACCGGAAATGTTTATACCGATTGAGTTGATAACCCACATCCGAGACGGTGTCCACGATGGTCGACCAACCTGCGAACAGGCTGCCCCAACAGAGATTGCCCCCTGCGGGGGGCACCCCAAGACCAAGGGGAGGCCCAAGTCCATTTTCCTTCCTGCTGATACTGCTGTTCATAGCTTATGTGGTGGTGTTCATAATACTGCCCCAGTACACGGACGTCATATCAGAGGCATTGCTGGCCGATTTCCAGCCGCTGTACCGCCTGGTCGTTGCAGGGGCCCTCTTCGTTGTCATAGCATTGATCCTGATCGTATCGCGATCCAGGAAGAGCGCCCCCCCGCGGGGAAGGGCTCCGACGGCCTCTGCCTTTGTAGGAAATCCACCAAAGCAGGGAGAGGTAAAGAGGTTCAAACCGGTCACACCGAAGGTCGACGGGCCTGAAAAGGTGGTGGATGGGCCTGCTGTCACTCCCCCGAAGGTGTTCATCTACCCGAAGGAGGTTGAGGGTGGGATCTACGGGGACACCTATATTTCAATAGATGAGAAAAAGGTGATGAAGCTCAGGTCGCTGGTCGTGGAGCCAGAATACCTGATCTGAGAACAGCGATCCACCGTGAACGATCGGAAAGGAGATATGGAGTAGGTGAGATGATGAGCGGTAAAGGCCATCTGATATCAGCGTTCCTTTGCCTGATCGTTTTGATAATACCCCTACTTTCTCCCACGGCCGTTTCATCCCACTTTCCGAACTCGACGGGCCTGTATCCTGCCTACTCCTTTGATGGGGATGGCGATCTCATCGACGATTCCATTGACTGGACCGACGCTTCCGTAAGAACGTTCATACACCTCGGGAAAGGTGAGGTGGATCGGGATATCGTGGCCGCCAGGATCGCATCCACTGGGGCGGATGTCAGGTTCGTATACGATGTGGTCCCTGTTCTTTCGGCGATCGTTCACAACAGGGAGGAGGCGCTCCTTATCGCTGATATTCCCGAGGTAATGGTGATAGAGAAACAGAGGGAGCTTCCCGTGTTCCTGGACATCTCAGCGAAGGCCGTCAAGGCTGCCAGGTCGGACGTTTACTCCCCACAGACGGCCAGGAACCTGGGATATGCAGGTGAGGGGATCACGATAGCGATAATCGATTCGGGGGTTGACAACGAACACCCTTCGCTTGAGGGCTCTTTCGTGGCGGGGGCGGATTTCACCAATCCGGCGGCTCCCACCGATGGGACGTTCGATCCGGATGACAGGAACGGACACGGCACCGGACTTGCCTCAATCGCCCTGGGTCGCGGCGTTGACGGGGAATACGAGGGTGTCGCCCCCGCAGCAGGATTGATAGATCTGCGTATTTTCGTCTATCCTACCCCCATTTCGCAGGCTGCGGAAAACCTGATCACAGCCCTCGATTGGTGCTATCAGAATCAGGATACGGGATGGGGGGAGGGCGGTTATACCGGTGTGGACGTGATCTCCCTCTCAATGGGATTGGGCCCGGAGGGGGGGGCGATAGCAGATGCCGTGAACGCGCTCTCCGTGTCCGGTGTTGTGGTGGTGGCCGCGGCCGGTAATTCGGGAGGACAGGCGGGAGGAGATGAGAACGCCTACTGGCCGGATGGGGCGATGATCGTCGGAGGCATCGACGACATGGCCACGATAGATAGAGAGGACGACCTGGTCTGGTCCAGATCGACCTACGGCCCCCGACCATCGGACGGCGACAGTGACCCGCTTGATGAGCTCCGCCCGGACCTGGTGGCCCCCGCCGTGGAGATCTCGGTGGCCTCATGTTCCCTCACGTCAAACGGTAAGGGAGCCTCGGGATGGTCCCGGGGGGCGGGGGGGTCGTATGCTGCCGCTCACGGGTGCGGGGTGGTGGGCCTGGTGCTGCGGGGG
>JAUVCY010000236.1 GCA_030595585.1 Thermoplasmatota archaeon | reverse complement strand
CAGATAAGTGCCCCGTTTGCAGTTGCGACGTCGTAATCCAGCAACGGCGATTTTGTGGCCTCCTCTATTGCTTTCAACGCTTTATCGTGTGTGTCATCGGACTCACCTATCCCTATGACAGAAACTCCCCCACCCTTCATTATCGTCTTCAGGTCGGCGAAGTCCAGATTTACAAGTCCTACCTTGGTCACCATCTCGGTTATCCCCTTGATGGCCTTCATCAACAGCTCGTCTGCTACCTTGAACGCGGCATTTAGAGGAAGCCTTGGTACCAGTTCGATCAATTTATCGTTGGGTATGACAAGGACCGTGTCCGAGTTCTCCTCCAACTCCACCAGCCCCCAATCCGCATTCTCCATCCTTGACTGTCCCTCACCCTTGAACGGCCTGGTCACAACGGCGATGGTAAGTGCGCCAAGCTCTTTGGCTATCCTTGCCACGACCGGCGCCGATCCAGTCCCCGTTCCTCCCCCAAGGCCGCACGTTACAAATACCATATCGGCACCCATCAAAGCGGCCCTCAGTTCATCCTCCGCCTCCATTGCGGCCTCCGCGCCTATCCTCGGATTGGATCCAGCTCCCAGTCCCCTTGTCGTCCTCTTTCCTATAAGGATCTTATGGGGGGAGTGGATCGTCAGGAGATGCTGTGCATCCGAGTTTATTGCAAACAGATCTGCACCCACTATCCCTTCCTCAACGATACGGTTCACGGTGTTGGACCCCCCTCCTCCGCATCCAACGATCTTGATGTTGGTCCGAAGCGCCGATAGCACCCTGCGGAGTTCTTCATCTTCCGGATTCGAGTCCACGGGGCCCTGAGCCTCCTTGACCTCAACCGTTGTCTCTACGTTCTCCCCGTAGGGTTTTTTCTTATCGTATTTATTCATGTACTCGTTTATTATGGACCGCACGATGATTCCTCCACACTACCAGAGTCTCCCTTGACCAGGGTGTATTTTCCCAAAGTCCCCTCTCCCTTCATTGTATGCGATAAATTTAAAGTTTTGTTCTGTTCCCTCGGGATTTAATACGAAAATAACCAAAACATCACAATTTTTCCACCCTCGACCCCCTCACGACCAGGTAAACGATGACGAAAATAACCAGTATCAACGCCGCGATGCCCATAACTATCAGTATTATTGAATATCCAGCATCTTCTTTTTCCCCGTGTACAAAGATGCTCTCGGATACTTCCACTGTATTCCCCCATCTGTCTTCGGCAGTTATGTGTATCGTCATATCCCCGCTCTTTCCATATAGCTTGATAATGTCAGTATACCGATAATCGCCACCAGTCACCAGGAGGTCCCTGTTATCCAACTTTTTTCTTGCCACCACTTCACCTCCTTTATCCCTTACCTCCAGTAGGAGGTCGGTGACGATCGTATCCTCACTTAACAACAGGTCTATCGAGATATCACCGTCAGGGGTCTGTTGGAGATCTACTTCAACGACGATCGGCGGTAACGTGTCTATTATCGTTAGTTCGAGTGTATATATCCTTTGATTTCCAGCGCCGTCAACTACCAGAATATCTATCTGCAGATCGCCGAGAATATGATACAACAGCTCCGGGTCATCTATGTCTGAAATATCTATCTCCCTGGTGTCGAACTCCCATTCAAATGAACCATCCTGGTTCATTGACCCTGTGATGTCAACGAACTCAAGGGATCGTATGGAATATCCAAGGGTACAATCGGACGCCCTGCCATCGTCTATCACCGTTCCCCTGATGAGTATCTCATCTCCCAGCTCATATTCCTCGCCCTGTTGTATATCGAATATGATCACCGGGTCCTCCCTGTCGATGAAAGGGACCTCGTCCGTAAGGATATTTATCTTCACACTTTCGACATTCGAGTTTCCTTCAGCATCAAATGCTGAAACTGTTATCATGTTGTGCCCAAGAGACCATCTGGATGTCTGGAACGTGGCTCTCCACCTATCAACATCCATAGAGTCAAACAGGTCTTGCACTCCGTCTGGAGACCTCAATATCAGGGAGGTCAATTCCCTGTCATCGCTGGCATACCCTCCTATCTTGATCTCCTCGCCTATTACGAAGGAGGCGCCATCTGCGGGATACGTAATGCTCACTGAAGGGGGCGTCACATCCGGAGTCCCATCTATAAATATCTCCATATACGAATTTGTAACAAGGCCTACGTTGTCAATTGCTTCCAGGGTTATGTTCACATCACCCCGATATCCCCCGAACTCTATCTCGTAGTTGAATTTGCCCGAATCATCCATGGTGTCGGTTATATCCAACGTTCTCCCCAGATAACTTATGGTAAGCTGAGACAACATTACGTCGTCTGATACCTCCCCCTTTACGATAACGGAATCGTCTCTAAAGAAAGATCCGTTGGACGGGGAGACCCCTCTGAAAGATGGTGAGACCTCCTTGAATATCACGTAGAATACGGCTGTCTGGATATTGTCCAGATCGTCAATTATCGACATCCTGACCGATCTCCTTCCGCCCTCTGTATCGGTTGAGTTGAACCTCCAGGTGAGAGATCCACCGGTCTCCTCAAAGCTTGAAAGCGGATTGCTCCAGGCATATTCGTTGTTCAGGAAACCCACTCCGGATATGGCATCCTCGGTGTGCATTATTTCCACTCCTATTTCGGTGGAAAGGCCCCATGATATCGTCTCGTTCACCAATCCATCCCAGATAGGAGCTCGTGTATCCTTGAAATATAAACTGAAGGTCACATTGTACTCCTTCCTCGTCCCCTCCTCGTTGATATCAGCAATAAAATTGAAGGTATTCTCACCAGCATATCCGTTCAGGCCGTGGGCAACCCATGGTATCTCCGCTTTGTCGTATCCTTTGAATTCGATCATCTCTACAGGTACGGTCCCTTTCTCCCCGACGATCCTTGGGTTCTCCAATTTGTCGAATAAATAGTTGATCGTCCCGTTCTCCATATCCCAATCAAGTGTCCAATCGCTTATCCAGCCGGATACCGTGTTCTCTCCGTATATCTCGAACCCCTCATCATCCTGGCCTCTATCGTTTATCGTGAAGAACTTGGGGGTCAGTTCACCATCATAATAGATGGGGTCGTATATTCTGACCCTCACGAACACGGAGGTTTTTATGCTCTGTACGTTCCTCATTACGAAATACCCACCGCCATCGTAGTATCTTTTAACCAATCCCATGTATGGCGATGTGGTTGAGATCTCCATCTTACCATAACCCAAGTATGATCCGATACCCAACTCCTTCTGGGTGAATCCTGTCACTTTTCCTTCTTCGATACCGTTATCGTAGACATTTCCTGCAATGAATGAATCCTGTTCCTGGCTGGATCCAACTATTTCTGCGGTCACCAGGTTGTACCTGCTGTAAGACGTGTCATGTCCATCGAATATGAAGTTTCTCGGCATCTCTCCCTCCAGTCTAACTTTCATCTCGACCGTTTCAGTATCGCCCACGGTGAACTTATCGCTTACATAGGTGCCCATATCCGATGTTACCCTGATATTGAAGTTCTGCCGCCACACCGTCAGCTCACATATTCCGAATTGATCGGTATAACCCCATATCGAGGGCAACGGTATCGTTACGGGTGGAGGGCCCTGATATGGTCCCACGTCAAGGTCGATCCCCTCCATCGCCCAGTGGGAAAGGACCATTACCCTTGCGCCGTCCACCGGAATCCCACCACTGTCGGTCACCGTTACAGCCAGCTTACCTGTTATATCGGCTGTACGATACGTATCACCCACGTCCTCTACCTCTCCATTTCCTTTCTGGGCCCATAGCCCCGATCCCCCCCGATAACTACATCCCCACCAGTAGTTAAGCAGATTGGCGATCACCCATCCACCGTCACTCCAGAAGTTGACCCATTTATGCCATCC
>JAUVCY010000048.1 GCA_030595585.1 Thermoplasmatota archaeon | reverse complement strand
GCCATCCTGAACGAGTCTCCCTCCACCTTCCAGTAGATCGTGATCAACCCTTCGCCGAAAGAGCCGTTGTGATCGTATTCATCCGGTGAGATGAGGCCATCCAGGTCCGCCTCTATCGGCGGCTCCTCCACCTCTGGACCTATCGTCAGTACGGCAAATCCCCTCTTCGAGTGTGTCTCTCCGAAATCGTCGTGCTCCCCGTAGGCCCACATGATGTTAAGGTTCCCGGAGGTGGGAATGTCCTTGTCGAAAACGTCTCCTGTGGAGATGTTCCGGACGAACTCCAGGGTAGTCAGGCCATCCGCCTCGGTGCCGTTGTACTGAATGATATCCGTTGTCCCACCCAGATGGGTATCCGGTGGATGGGGGCCGTACTGGCCCGTGGAATACCCATCGATGATGTGGACCACGCCGTTCTCGACCCATCCAAGGACCACGTCCGAGTCCTTCATTATATCCTCCGGATCGAATCCTATGGAGACCCACCCAACGGTCTTTGCCGATATCGCCATATGGAGCTCCTGTTCCGCTATCGTCCAGTGGACCCGAAAATTGTCGAAGTCGAAGCTGGCTGAATCCCTGTACTCTCCAGGGGAGATGACCCCATCCAATCCCGCGTGTGGGGTCGGTTCATCGATGTAAAGGAGGAGCGTCCCCGACCCTCTCTGGGTATGGCTGCTCTCCGGATCGTCGGAGGACCCGAGCCCCCAGATCACATTCAGGGACCCGGAGGAGGGGATTACTTTGTCGTAGGTGTCTCCTGTGTCCAGCTCCCTGACGAACTCCAGGGTGGTGAAACCTCCGGATTGCGTCCCATTGAATGACAGGATGTCCATGGTCCCACCCAGGTCGGTATCCACGGGATGTGGTCCAAGCTCGCCCGTGGAGTAGGTGTCCCAGAGGCCGACGCTATCCCCATCGACCCAGCCGATGAGCATGTCCGCATCCTTCATCATCGACGTGGGCTCGAAACCAATTGAGACCCAGCCATCCGTCTGGCCGACCATTGCCATCCAGATCTTTGACCCGTTTATAGACCAGTGTACGACGAACGATCCCCCCCCGAAGGAGGCGGATTCGTCATATTCATCATCGAGAACGATACCGTCGAGCGTCGTATTCTTCGTGGGGGGCGGAGGAGGCGGGTCCACCGGGGAGGTTAGTTTCCAGGTAGTCGTCCCCCTTCTCGTGTGGAGCGAGGTAGGATCATCCGAGTCGGATACCGCCCAGATGATGGTCATCAGATCAGTGGTGTTTATGCTCTTATCGTACTGATCCGCCGCGGTCAGGTTCCTGCGGAACTCGATGGTGGTCCAGCCTCCGGACTCCGTTACGTTGAAGTCCAGTATGTCGTCGGTGCCGCCGAGGGTAGTGTCCTCGGGATGTGGGCCCTCGGGTCCGGTTGAGAACTGGTCCAGGAGATGGGGACTCCCGTCGTGGTATCCAAGGAGCATGTCCGCGTCTGCCATCCTCTCGGAGGGATCGAGTCCCAGGGAGATCCACCCCGTTGCCTCGGCACTGATCCCGATCGATATCTCATCTTCGGTCACGTTCCAGTGCAGTTCGAAACGGTCGGAATCGAAGATCTTTGAATCCGTATATTCCCCAACGGAGATGACCCCGTCGAAGTCGGAGAGGTGCGGGGGAGGTGGGGGTGGAGGAGGAGGTGCCGTCTCATTCGAGAGGTTCCACATGATCGTCCCCCTTCTGGTGTGGGTGGCCGTGGGGTCATCGGAGTCCGCAACTGCCCAGATAAGGGGAAAGGCCACATCCGTTCTTATCGTCCGGTCATAGGCGTCGTCGGTGGTCAGGTTCCTTCTGAACTCGAATGTTGTCCAGCCTCCGGACTCTGTCCCGTTGTAGGAGATGATATCAAATGTTCCACCCAGGTCCTCGTCGAGCGAGTGGGGGCCGACCACCCCTGTGGAGAAATGGTCCTCTGACCGCGCAAGGCCCCCTTCCACCCATCCGAAGATCAGGTCCGCATCCTTCATCCTGTCGGTTGGATCGATGCCTATTGAGACGTACCCGGTGACCTCTGCCCGGATACCGATATCTATGGATGTACCGTTAACTTTCCAGTAGAGCTCGAACCTGTCGCCGTCCGTTTTTGTAAGGTTGCCATACTCATCAGGTCCGATGATCCCGTCGAAGTCAGATCTGGGTGGAGGTGGCGGAGGTGGTGCGGATGCATTCACCCTCCATGTGCCGTATCCGACAGCGGTGTGCATGGAATCAAAGCTATCCGTATCGCTGTAGCCCCAGATGATCGATAATGGGGTATCCGTGAGGATATCCTTGTCGTAGGCGTCCCCGGTGGCAAGTGCTCTCCTGATCTCCACCGTGGTCCAGCCTCCGGACTCCGTGGCGTTGAAGGCCTTGATATCGTTGGTCCCTCCGAGTTCGGTATCCCTCGGGTGAGGGCCGGTGGTTCCCGTCGAGAATGAGTCCTCGGCATAAGGGGTCGTCCCGGCCACCCATCCGAACAGCATGTCCGCATCCTGCATCATGGTAGTGGGCGAGATCCCCAGCGATATCCAGCCTGACGCCAGCGCTTTCATTCCTATGATGATATCCTCTCCGGTGACGTTCCAGTAGAGGAGGAAATTGCCGGAATCGTATGACGAGCTGTGGTTATACTCGTCGGGTTCGATAACCCCGTCAAGCTCTGAGGATGCATTGGGTGGAGTGGGTGGGGTTCCACCAAGTGTGAGGTTTCCTCTACCGTCGCTTACGTGCATATCGGTCCAGGTGTCGGTATCTCCGTAGGCCCAGATGATCTTGATCGCAGTGCCGTTGACGAACGACTTGTCGTAGGGGTCCCCGGTGGTCATCTCCCTGACGAACTCGATGGTGGTGTACCCGGCGGCTTCGGCTCCCGCGAAGCTGATGATGTCGTAGCTGCCGCCGAGGGTAGTATCCTCCGGATGGGGGCCGTACTTACCGGTGCTGAAGGCATCTTTCATGTAGGCTGTCCCGCTTGAGACCCATCCGAATATCATGTCGGCGTTGGTCATGAAACGGTCGGCGGGGTCCAGGCCCAGGGAGACCCAGCCGGTGGACTTGACCCAGAAGGCCATGTGGATCCTGGACCCATTTACGGTCCAGGACACCTCGAACTCCTGATCCTCCAGTTTCTCCAGATATTCGTACTCTCCCGTGTTAATGACCCCGTCCGGGACCGGAACGGCCCGGGTAGGGGTTGTTTCCGTACTTGATGAACCGGCAGGGTACAGCGTGATGATCATGAAAGCTACGGCAACGAAGAGCACAGTGACCCTGGATAAGTAACGCGTTGACAGATTAACACCTCGACATTTCCCGAGATGTAATGACCTTCATCCTATATTTTGAATTTTCTCCTAAGTAAGCTTATTTTTTTCTTTAGGCCGGTCTACCATTTCACAATAACAAAATGATAGTTAAAGAAATGGTGGACCGGTCGGGACCTTTTTTTCGGAGACTGTTACCATTTGATAAACAGCGAAAAAAAGGTATGACTAAAGGAGTTGATAAGCGAATGTATTTACCTTTAGTCAAGAGACCGGGCCACTCATCCATATTTAATTAATGTTAAGAAAAGGATGAGTGGACCGGTCGGGATCTATGCCCTTATTGGTTCAAAACCCTTCATTATAGGCCTACAATCCTCCTTGTTGTGGACTGCACCCAATATTCCGATTTAGTATACATTTCGGACAAGTCTTGAAATTGGGAAACGATCTTCTTCTAAAGATTCCTGATGGGAATGGATTCTTACCCTTTTCGAACCAAGGCATAAATTGATAATCATGGAGGCAGGAAATGTTTTATTAAATGTACCTATAGGAAAAATTGATCCCAACTTACCATACTCCTCGTGAAGTGATCTTAATCTCTTTAGAACTCTGAATATCTTGTTGATTAATTTTCGGGAAGAGATTAGTCTTCGAATGGGTCCTCGGTTTCGGGGATCATTTTCTGTTCTTCTTCCGTGAAGATCGACTGCTCTGATTCTTTTTTCTTCATTATGAAAACGAATGTGATCCCAACGATTGAAATGATCAGGATCATCATACCGATTACTACCAGAAGGACGAATACCGATCTGGATATACTCCCAGATGGTTCCGTCTCAGGTTCCTTTTCAAGGTTTTTATTGGAGAGGTCAAGTTGTATCTCATCCATTGCATTAACCGAAGAACTCCCGGATATCGATCTGTATCCCTCCTTCGAGATTCTCCAAGTGAAGGTTCCATAATCGATTTCCAAAGAAAACGAGCCATCCGGTCCTGTCATTGCAGTATAGGTTTCATTGTTGGATGCTAGGATATAAATGATAGCGTTCTCGATAGGTTTACCATCATTTTCATGAACAATACCCTTGACCAAACCAGTATCGATCACGATAATGGTTACTGTGTCTTTATTGAGATTACCAGATACATCTATGACCTGCAACGTTATCTCAAACGTCCCTCCAATGTCGAATTTGAACGATACATTGCCTCCTTCAAGGTTTTGTTCTTCGCTGTTGTAGTTGAAGTACCAAAAATAGTCCTTGATAATATCATTATCATAGGATAAATGTCCATCCAAAAACAAGGTGGTCCCAGCAGGAACTATTCTATCCTCACCTGCATCAGCTGATGGGGGTGTAATATCATTCACAACAATAGTCATTATATCAGAATTGTTGTTCCCATTTGCATCAAAGACTTTGAGTCTGACCGAGTAGTTTCCTGGTATATTGAAAGTAAAAGTAGGTGAGATACCGTAGAGAATGACCTCATCGAAACCATATTTAAAAGTCCATGTGTAATTCTCGATCTTGACATTATCGCAACTTCCGATACCGTTGAATCTCATTTGAGTTCCTTCGTCAATATTCTGGTCTGGACCCGCATCCGCAACCGATGGTGTGATATCTCTGACCTTAACTATCATGGAATCTGTGTCTTGGTTACCGGCGGCATCCTTGACCGTTATAGTTACTAAATATTCACCTGGATTATTGAATCGATATGTTTGCGGGGTTCCATTAAGTGTAATGAGATCTCCATCGATGAATTCCCAGGTATAATTAATAATTTTAACATTATCGGAACTACTACTTCCGTTAAATGTCAGTAAAGTTCCCTCGTCAATGGTCTGATCTGGACCCGTATCTGCAATTGGTTGAGTAATGTCCAATACAGTTACGTCCATTGTATCGGTGCCCCTGAGACCGACAGCATCGTAGACACTCAGTGCAACGACGAATCTGCCGGGATTATTGAACTGATATGTCGGATTGACACCATAAAGCGTAACAGGTGTTTCATCTATTAGCGTCCAGGTATAATTCCTGATCCCCGTATCGTCTGAACTCTTGCTACCATTAAATACAATTATTGCTCCCTCATCAACAATTTGGTTCGGACCAGTGATTGCTGTTGGAGGACCCGTATCCTGCCATCTAAGGAATGGGTATGTTACTTTTTCAATCATGCACCATACATTTCTGAAATCCCAACCTGCTCGTGAAAAGGTAGTCTTAGTCTTCATCATTGAGGTATTCTTTCCAGTTGCGTTGCCGGAAGTGGTTATCTGCCAACTCCTCTGGTTGTCCCAGAAGTTTCCTCTCATATCAAAACCATAACCAGTGGAAACACTTCCTGCAAAACCCTTATCCACGGGATCGGTTGCTTCTTCATAGGCCACCCTTCCTGTTGAATAACAGTTGATAATCTTACCTTGGCTATTGGCTCCAACAAAACCACCGATGTCAACGTTCGATTCTAACATCCGGGTTACATTGCCAGTAGCATAACAGTTGGAGACCGTATCGTAATTGACTCCCAATAGCCCACCACAAAATGAATTTCCAAATACGGACCCCGTGGAATAACATCTGGATACATCTACAAAATTGATTCCTGCGATCCCGCCAATATATATATCACCCTTTACGGACCCCGTAGCATAACAGTTGGAAACCGTGCCCTGGTTTTGTCCTATTAGACCACCAACTCTTGAACTACCATTAATTGATCCCAGTGCATAACAATTGGATACTTCATTTAGATTAAATCCTGATAAACCACCAATTTGTCCATGACCAGATACAGAACCTGTTGTAAAACAGTTGGATATCGGTCCATTATTGTTACCCACAAGACCGCCAACGGCTATATCTCCATTTACGGATCCTGTGGAAAAACAGTTGGACAATGTGCAATAATTTTCTCCGACAAGCCCGCCGACCCATTCATGTCCTTCAACGTTTCCCGTTGATCTGCAGTTTGATATTGTGGCATGGCTATTATATCCGATTAGTCCACCGACGGAAGAGTACCCACATACGTTCACTTCCGTGGAACAATCGGACATCATCCCAAGGTTATATCCCACCAGTCCACCTACGTTCTCTTCTCCAGAAATGCTCCCCTGAACATGTAAATTTTTAATATTCCCACCTTGATTGATACCTATGAAGCCAATGTTTGAAAAGTAATCAAGATACAGATCGATATTGGAAATTACATGGTTATCTCCATCAAACTCAATTGATCCGATATATGGAATGTATAATCCAGGATTGCTGGAGAGGTTAATATCAGATGCAAGGCGGAATTTGTATCCTTCAACATCTGCGAATCCCAGTAAATCTTTTAACCCTTGAACATTACTTATTTTGAAATAACTTCCAGATGGAACGAGAACGGAACTGTAATCGGATATTTTCAGGATGAAGTTATTAGATAACCAATCTTGATACTGTTCGTTGTAGAGCCCTCCTATGGTAAAGTGATTTCCTCCGTTGATCAATACTTCTTCAATGTTGTAATGAGAGTTGGACACTATGCCATTGTTCCATCCTATGAGTCCACCGATAGATTTATTTCCGTTCACGCTTCCCGTTGAGAAACTGTTAGATATAGTGCCACCGATGTTGTATCCCACGAGCCCACCATTATAGTCTCCGGTCCCGTTCGCGTTTCCCGTTGCATGGCAGTTGGATACCATGCCTTCGTTCCGTCCAACAAGACCGGCTATGCCATTATGTCCACTCGTGTTCCCCATAGCGAAGCAATCTAACACCTTGCCATTATTCATTCCCACAAGCCCACCCAAATACCACCTAGATCCCTTTGTTGTTCCTGATGCATGAGAATATGACACTGTGCCTGAATTGACTCCCACCAGTCCACCGACTTGATCACTTCCAACTACATTTCCTGTGGAGTTGCAGTTTGCCACCGCACCGGAATTGACTCCCATGAGCCCGCCGACAGGGTGGCTTCCGCTCACGTTCCCATTAACATAACAATTGGACACCTTGCCAGAATTATCTGCAATCAAGCCGCCCACACATTGGTTTCCGCTCACGTTAGCCGTGGCATAGCAGTTTGATATTGTTCCAGAATTGTCTCCAATTAGCCCACCAAAATATGAAGGGAGGTAACCTCCAGTTCTGCTTATGTCTCCTGTAAAACATGAGTTGGTTACTGTTCCATCGATGTTACCTCCTACTATTCCACCGATGAAAATACCTCCTTTCAGTACTCCAGTAACAAAACAGTTCGTCAGCGTTCCTTTACTGTTGTATCCCACTAAACCTCCGACAAACCGTTTTCCGATGATATGACTATCCACGAGGAGAACATTCTTCACAGAACCTCCTGATCCCATGTATCCGAAGAGACCAACGTTGTCCGTGGTAGAACGATTGATATGCAATCCAAAGATAGTATAATAATTCCCATTAAAGAAACCGGTGAATTTATTGGTATCCGTTCCAATCGGAAAAAAACCTTTTCCTTCGTTCCAATTAATTGTTGCATTTGCGTCGATGTCATTGATCAGGACATAATGTGCGGTCAAGTCAGAGCTCACATTCTGGAGCTGGGAGATATTTGAAATCTGGAAGGGATCGGATGACGTTCCATCTCCTCCAGTAAATGAAGCGTAAGCATTCTTAACAAAACTAAGTGGAATAATATTCACGGGGGTATAAATCATTAATGTCATTCCAGAAAATAAAATAAGAAATACGATTGATATTGAAATGAAGCGGTCTATCCTCCTCATCTATTACACTTCTCCTAACCGGTAGAACTGCTCAAAATTTATTATTGTTTTGCTCTCAAGTGCAATAAAAGGTGAATAATTCTTGTCACAACCCTTTTCCATTTTCCCTCCAGGCTAATTATACTTTAGAAAAAAATGAAATTTAACCTTAAGGCCGGTGACACAAAATCCTTATTATAATTATGATGAAGATTGTCCTTTTCCGAACAGAAGAGGAACTAAACTTTTAAAAAGTTATCACTGATTATTATGAGAGAGTGGATCGACTGAGTTCCAAACCCGTATAAGTTTAGAAATCAATAATCTCATTTAATCAATAATATTACCAGAATAATCTAAATAATGAATGGTGGACCGGTCGGGATTTGAACCCGAGGCCTCTCGCATGCCAAGCGAGCGATCTACCGAGCTGATCTACCGGCCCAAAGCGTTTGCTGGACCATGGAGGCCCTGAAGCCGTGAAACGGCAATCCCTATTAAAGGTTTTTGAAAAGCAGTCATGCGGCGGGAGGCCGCGTCAGTTCACCAGGTCCCTCTTCCTATGGAACCTGTTGGTTCCCAGTATGAAACCGGTGACAACCAGGATGAGGAACAGGATCACGCAGAAAATGGTCTGGACCGGGAGTATCAACAAGCCGAAGACCCCGAGGCTTCCGGCCCCGTTCCATATGGCGTGATCGATCATCGCGAAGAGATAGCCGCCACCCACGAGAGGGACCATGACGGCAATCGATATCATTCTGGCCTTCCCTGCCCCATACCTGCCCGTTAAACGGTATCTCAACGTGCTCCTGGAAAATCCTATGAGGAATCCGATGGTGGCGGGTCCGATGATGTGGAGCAGCATGGTGGCAAACGAGCGGAAGCCTATCACGAAGAAGAAGCCGAACCCACCCGCCAGGAGGGATGCTTCGAACCCATACAGAAAATTCTCAAGGAGCGCGAACCCCGCACCGAATGCAACTCCATAGATCAATCCGTTCGTCTCGCTTTTTATATGCCTGTATATCAGAACGAAGAATATCGCCTTGAACAGCTCCTCGAATATCGGCGCCGAAACGACTGCGGTCGAGATCCCCACATCCGACATCCAGCCGTCGTTCCAGCTGGTGAGAAACAGCGATGGGAAGGTCGAGAGCATCCCGAGCACCAATGCGAAAACGAGCATGCCCCTGGGTTCGGGCTCGTAAGGATCGAAGGCATATGCGAATGAGAGCCAGGCCAGGGCCGGCATGGTGATGGTCAGAACGACGAACGGGAATGAAAGGGGCCAGAA
>JAUVCY010000303.1 GCA_030595585.1 Thermoplasmatota archaeon | reverse complement strand
GAACGGGCCGGATATGGGGCCAGATCTGGAATACGACCTGAGGATAGACGATACACCTCCGGAGCCCCCGATCGACCCTTATGCAACAACCACGATAGCACCATATGAAGGATACCGGGTCAAGGCAAGATGGACGGGGCTGCCCGGATCGGACCTGGACCGGAATGGGTCTGGTGTGAAGACCTTTCAGAGCTCGATACAGGGAGGCTCCTTCAATGACGTCAGCCAGCACGGAGGCCTATGGGGGACCTATTACGGAGATGAGGACTTTGAGGATATTGGCTTTGAAAGACAGGATGACACCGTTCTTTTCAACTGGGACAAATGGAGCCCGCAGGACACGGGAGAGGAGATCACGCTGCCTCCGGGGTTTTCCATCAGATGGCACGGTTACTTCGAACCCAACAGGACCGGGGACCACATATTCGCCCTGGACGGAAGCGGCAGGGTCAGGATGGTTCTGGATGGCCAGATATTGTTCGACTGGATGGACCTGGGCGGCATCGCATCCTATGCTCATGTCGATCTTGAGGAGGGTGTCAAGGTACCCCTGATCATCTATTACAAGCATTTCAAACAGCAGGGTACCTCCAGCATCAGGCTAAGATGCGACGATGGTGAGAGCAATCTGGATGTGATCGACCCCTCCTCACTCCTGTACCCATCCAATTTCACGGAGATCGTCACCAGGCACAACCCGGTGGAGATCTCATTGCGCTCCGTTGACTGGACGGGCAAGACCTCGAAGGGAATTATGATATCCGCCCTTACGGACGATATTGCTCCCATATTCCACACCGATAACGTGGCAAGGTGGTACGATACCGAGGATATCATCATTGTGATCAATATAACGGATCCCGAGTTCTACGGCGAGGCCGGGACCGGGATAGACCCGGAGACCATCAGGTTCAGGATCAAGGGACCGAATGGACTTGACACGGATTGGATGGAGAGGGGGCTCTCCATAGAGGAGATCGACTCGGGATACACTGTGGAGACATCCCTGGGACTGAACAGCAACTGGATAGGTTCGATCCGTTGGATGGCCGTCGATCTATCGGGGAACATCGGCGTATCCGGGGAGGTCCCGATCGGTGTGGACATGGATGCTCCCACCTTCCGGATACTCACACCGACCCCGGGCGCCACGATCACGGGAAATGAGGTGCATCTGATAGCAAGGGTCAGTGATATTGGGGGATCAGGCGTCGCTGCGGGATCCTGTCAGTTGAGATACAGGCTGCCCGGCCAGATGTGGAGTTACTGGATCGACCTGGGGCCCGATGTGGGCGAGGAGATCATAACGCTGGATAGAAACATTGTACTCCCTTACGGTGATCTGGAGATACAGATCAGAGGGGAGGATCGGATAGGGAACGTGGGGAAGTCGGACATATACAGATTGATCCTCGAGGAGCCCGAGGTGGACCTCCCACCGATCCCATACATATCGTCCCCGAAGAATGGCATGATCTACACCGTTGGATGGCCTGTGTTTCTGGATAGTGAAGGAACGTCCGACGATGGGAAGGGGGCGTTCCCAACTTTGGTATATTCCTGGTTCTCCAGTATTGATGGATATCTGGGTGGTGGAAAGAGGCTGACGGCATACCTTTCCGAGGGGGACCACAGAATAACGCTACACGTTGACGACGGTACGGCGGGCAACAACATGAGCACTTATGTGAACATCACCATCAAACCCGTGAACGATACACCTCCCATGGATTGGGACGACGATGATGAGGAAGGGGGAGACAACAGAATGGTTTGGGTCGTGATAGGCATCCTTCTTCTGGTCGGGGTGGGGATCGGCATATTCCTTCTTTCACGGAAATACAGGATGGAAAGGGGGGAGGTCAGGATAGATATCAGAGAGGATTCGATGGATGACCTCCTGGGGAATGATAAGCACCATTAGTACCCTGATGAGCTCAACGGCCCGGAATTAACCTTATATGGGCGATGGTCAATGAGCGAGCGTGTCCAGAACGGGCGGAAATAATGAACGGACGGTGAAGAGGTCGCTCATGACGGAGGAGGACATCGGGTCAAGGATCATCGATGATAGATCTCAGCTCCTCAAGAAGATGTGCCATGGGAAACCGGAAAGATGTCTATGGATCAAGGGCAGTCCTTTTCCTCTCTGCATAAGATGCATGGGCTTCTATCTGGCCCTGATCATCGGCCTCGATCTTGGGCCGGTCGCTCTGCTTCTTATAATCCCTGCAAGCAGGATCGTGCTGATAATATTCTCAATATCCATCATCCCCCTTGCCGTGGACGGATGGACGCAGTACCTGGGGTGGAGAAGGTCGAACAACACACTTCGCCTGATCACCGGCCTTCTGGCCGGACTTGGATCCGGATTCACATTTGTGTACTGCGCACTCTGGATCTATCTAAGGTTTGTTCAGTAGAACTGCTTACATTTGGGGCAGTACCAGCTGTTGACCCGCTCCTTGAACTTCATCTCGGAGTAGCAAACGGAGCACTTCTCCCCCTTGGGTTTGGACGTTGTGGCCTTCGCCTGGAACATGCCCTCGTAGGATCCCTCTGATATTCCGAAATCCTCTGGCTTCTTGAAGTTCAGGGAGGATCCGCTCGACCTCTTGGGCTTATCTATCGTTTTTTTTTCTTTCGGCGCGGCGGCTCGTAATCCTCATCATCGTCCTCATGATGGTGCCTCTTCTTCTTGCGCCTGGGAGGCTCTTCCTCCTCCTCTTTATGATGCCTCTTCTTCTTGCGCTTGGGAGGCTCTTCCTCCTCCTCCTTGTGATGCCTCTTCTTCTTGCGCTTGGGAGGCTCTTCCTCCTCCTCTTTGTGATGCCTCTTCTTCCTGCGCCTGGGAGGCGCTTCCTCCTCTTCCTCCTCCGCGTCCTCTTCCTCCTC
>JAUVCY010000231.1 GCA_030595585.1 Thermoplasmatota archaeon | reverse complement strand
TCGATCCGGGGGTTCTCCCTGTCCATGTCGATGTCCGCATAGATGATGTCCCCCGCCTGCCCGCAGCCCTCGGAGGGGTGCGATCCGCTGGTGTGATAGTAGTGTGGGACCATGTTGGTGTCGGCGACCACCGAGACGTAGGCCGGGTCGCTGTAGAATTTATCCGCCATCTCAACGAGCACATCGGTATCGGCCAGAACGGTCTCGGGCTCCTCGATGCCCGCCATCTTTGCAAGCAGCAGGAGCTGGTCATCCTTCACCATCCACGCCTGCTCGTTCACGTATTCGTGTGCCGACTCGAACACGGCCGGCTCAAGCGCCCCGGTCTCGTTCTCCAGCTGAGGATACTGCAGGGCATACTCCTCCTTGGACATGAGGACGCCTTTGTGGAATCCGCACTGGTATGGGGCAACGGCCGAGAGCATCTCCATGTTCGGATATATGGGCGAGGTCAGCGAATCCAGCTGTACCTCCAGCACGAATGGGACGGGGGTCTTCTGCAGGAGGTTGCCGGAGCCTATCTCGTAGGTGTTCCGCCCCTCGACATGGAACCTGTAGTTTCCCGTAGCCCCCAGCACCGGGACGTCGAAGTGAACGGACTCGTAAGCACCATCCTTCACCCCCGCGCAAGTTCCCATATAGTACTTCTGCTCCCATCCGTTGTCGGGGTCCTCGTAGAATATGAAACAGTATATCCTCTCTCCGTCGATCTCATCCTGCTCGTGGGGTTTGAACGTAAGGTCGAACCTGAGGATCCCGTTCCTCACGGTGTCGGGAACGACGTAGTCGTAATCCACGCCTTCACCGATCTCCTCCAATCCAGCGTAAGCTCCCCCTCCGGGAGTGTAGATATGGAACACCTCATCGGTGAGGTGAAGCTGGTCCACCGTCTCGTACCGGAGCTCATGTGCGTCCATCGGGTTGGCCATGGTCAGATATCTGGGCTCCGTGTTGAAGCCATCCTCGTGCCTGATGAAGTCGAGGGTCATCTCCTGGGCCTCCTCCTCGGTGTCGAACTTCATCACCTTTCCATACCCATCGATGTCACCGCAGACGATCGTGTACTTGACGCCCAGGTCCTCCAGAACGGATACTACCCGGGAGTCCAGGCTGTCCGTGACGATCACGGGTATGTTCACGTAGGTGGCCAGCAGGGCGCCGTACATGGAGTCCCCGTATGCCTCCTCGGACAGTTTTACGAGAACGGCCCCATCCGATGCGGACCAATGATCCGTTGCCAGAGCGAGGGATACGACCTTCTGACCCCCCCGGTAGGTTGTAGATGGGTCATGGCCTAGGCCTACCACATCACCAACCTGGATCAGCTCCTCATACGCGTAGTGGTCCAGAAAGTCGTTGGCGGGGTTCGAGGGTATGCCCACCTGATCGTAATAGACCAGCATGGGAGATACCTGAAGCTCCCTGTCGTTATCGTAATACTCGCAGACGGGCGTGGTGATCATCGAGTAGAAGGCACAGTCGCTCGTCACAGCGGCGGTGGGGGCACCCTCTATCCTCTCCGATCTGGAATCAAGGAGGTCGGAAAGGCCCGCTTTTCCCGTGACAAGCGAGTCGCTATCCCTCATGAGGATGAGATATAATCCGCCGAATACCAGAAGTGAGATCACCAATACTGCGCCCCATCTCTTTGGACTCATCTTGACCTTCATGTGTTCACTTCCTTTAACATTCTGATAGAACCGAATGCAGGGGGCCTCTTATTACCTATTCGGTCTTATATTTGGGAACATTGCACCCTGTAACTACAATGGGCATTGGCAATACTACCAGGGCGCACAGAAGCGTGATAATTACATTTCGGACCGTTAACGTCCGTCTGGAATGATATCACGGCCCGGTGTTCAGAACCCCGGCTGCCTCCAGGGGGTCCAGTAGATCCTCTTCATCATCCGGCATTATCACGTCATCTCCAGGGGCCAGAAGGTTCATCCTCTTGAGGTCGGAGTACATCCTCTTTGCCTCCCCCTTGAACGGGACGACCAGGGTGGGGATGTTGAGATGGCTCAGAAGCTCGCTGGTGATCGACCTGCGGGTCATGGAGCCGAACAGGGACTCCTCTGTGGACCCCATAACGGCCAACGTGGCCCCCTCGGTCTCGGCCACCGACAGGATCTTCTCCAGTACGTCCCCCTCCTCGTAGATCAGCTTGACCTCCACGTTGTAGATCTTCGCGATCCGGTTGTATATCCTGAGGGCTTTTTTACCCTCCTCGACCTGACCCTTGGGGGTCTTGATGAACAGAACGGTCACGGTTGCGTTCATCTTTCTGGCCAACCCCATCACGTATGGCGCCGTGATCTTGGCGGGGTAGGGCCCCGATGTGGGAGAGAGGATGTTCCCCTCCTCCGAACCCATGTCCAGCTTGACCTTGTCCTCCTTCAGCACCATCTTCTTCCAACCGGTGGAGGGCAGGTGGAGCGGGGAGATGTACTCCTCGTCGCTGGTCCTTGGTTTCGGGTGGTCCTCCGACCTGATCATGATCCTGTGTGGATATGGTATCTCCACGCCCTCCCTGTCAAACGCATCCTTCACCTTCTTCAGGACATCGGACCCTATCGCAAGCTTGTCCCTGGCATCGGCGACCCAGAAGCGCGTTCTCAGATTGATCCCGTTCTCCTCGAATCCTGTCATGAGGACGGTGGGGGGAGGATGGGATAGGACGAAAGGGTGGCTCTTCAGGATCTTCAGGATGGACCTCTCCGCCAGCCTCCAGTCCGATTCGTAGGAGATCTGAATGTTCAAAAGCATGGCGGCGTCTGGTGAATCCCGGGTGTAGTTCCACAGCTGCTGCGAGGCGATGAGCATGTTGGGGATCACTATCATCTCATCTTCAGGGGTCTTGATCCACGTCGATCTCAGGGATATGTCCGTGACATCACCCCATGCCTCACGTCCCTCCCAATCCAGCCTGATCCTGTCCCCGATGACGAACGGTTTGTCCATCGCTATCATGATCCCCGCCGCGAAGTTCGCCACGGTGTCCTGCAGCCCGAACGCGAGGGCGAAGCCTATCAGTCCCAACAAGGTCCCCATTGTGAGCGGGTCCAGTCCGATCACCAGCAGGGCTATCAATCCGCCGAGCAGGTAAATTCCAGCTTGAATGAGCCTGCTCAGCGATTTCTTCTGTCCCCCCTCCAGGCGGTCCCTCCGTCTCACGGAGGTCCCCATGATGTTGGCGATGTACTTCGCGGATATGTAGCTCAGCAGGACGATGATGAGAAAGAGGTGTATGTTCAATACGATGGAAGCCCTGTAGCTCACCATCTGGTCCGGGGTGAATGAATACAGGATCGCCAAGTAGGAGCCCAGTACGATCAGGAACAACCTCGTTGCGATCTTGAGCGATCGGTATAGCCTGTATTTCTCCGAGTTCTTCATCCTCTGGGAGAAGACCGCGTACACTATTGCCCGTAGCAATGGGTAGGAAGCGAAGAGGGAGAACAGGAGAAAGAAGGTGAATATGGTCATCCACTGTACGAACTGATAGGCCCGAAACTCCTGGTTGGCCATCACCAGTTTCGTGTTCATGTCGATCCCGAGGGTCAGGAATGATAATATGAAGAATATGAGGAGGCAGATGGTGATCAAGCCCCTCTTGAGGGGGATCTCCACAGTTTTTCTGCTTCTGCGCTCGATATTCTTCCTCTCATCCTCCGTCATCTGGTGTTTCTTCAGCTTCTTGATCCTCTTGAACTCAATATCAATGAAGAGGCGTGAGATGATCCTCGCCATCATGCCGGGATAAAAGAAGGCGGTGATGATGCCGAAGAGGAGAACCCCGCCTGCGATCAGCAGGTCCAGTACCACCAGTTCCGATCCGAAAAGGGGGTCTGCCAGCCAGGGTGCACGATCGTAAAGTCCTGCCATGATCTTCCCTCTGGTATCATCGTGGAGCATATTAAAGTTATACTT
>JAUVCY010000167.1 GCA_030595585.1 Thermoplasmatota archaeon | reverse complement strand
CAACGGTCAAGACACCGTCGACCCCACGGGTAGATGTTGACAACGAACTTCAGTGATATTGAAGCTTGAACGTGGGCCAATTTTATTGGAAACGTAAAAATCACACCAGAAGAAGTATGGTGAACGCCCCATATATCCACCCCCAACGTTTAAGGTAAACATCTCCATACTCCAGCATAATTATCAGAACTACAGGTATCAACAGGTGGTCTCATGGAAGTAAATGTGCAGAACATCGTCGCCTCGGTGGTGACGGGAGAGTCGTTCGACCTCAACTACATCTCGAGCAAGTTGGAAGAGGCAGAGTATTCCCCGGAAAAGTTTCCAGGACTGATATACAAGCTCAAGGAACCCAAGACCGCCCTCCTGGTCTTCACCAGTGGAAAACTTGTATGCACAGGTGCGAAGACCGTTGAGATGGTCCACGTGGCCGTGGAGAAGGTCAGAAAGAGGTTCAAGGAGATCGGAATAGAGATCAAGAAGGACCCCGAGATAAAGGTACAGAATATCGTCGCCACCTCGGACCTGAAGAACGACATCAACCTGAACTCGATCGCCATCACCCTTGGATTGGAGAACGTCGAATATGAGCCGGAGCAGTTCCCCGGCCTGGTCTATCGTATCCATGAGCCAAAGGCCGTTGCTCTGCTGTTCACAACTGGAAAGGTGGTCTGTACCGGGACGAAGAACGTGGGCGATATCAAGATCGCCCTTGAGAAGATCGAGACCGAGCTGTTGAATGCCGGGCTCATTTCCTGACCTATGGAGGTAAGAAAATGTCGGATGAAGATGATATCAAACGGTTAGGCGGGGTCAACATTCCGGATGACATGCACGTGGACAGATACTCTGTCCCGGGTGGATGGATATATATCGTCTCGGTGGAACGGGAGGAGAACGGAAAAAGCTACACCGCATCTGTCTCCACCTGTTACGTGCCGGGTAGAAGGTGATCTACTCCAGCGAGATGGCGGAGGGTATGGGATTGATCGTGCCTATCTCCCACACCTCAGGCAGGTCCGGATCGTTCCGATCGTGAAGTAGCGTAAGGGTCCTTCTCCACTTCCCATCCACCAGGTCCACCCGTATCTCGAATATGGCGTCGAACAGGGTGAGATCGCTGATATCCGTCTCGTCGTTGCCGATGGGCGCACCCACCATTGCGATCCCATTCATCTCACGCAGGGACTGCCTCAGGAGCCTCAACCTATCCCTCACCTCCCCCTTTGACGATAGCAGGACCAGGTCCGCAAGCGAATCGATGACCATCTTGAAGGGGACGGTCTGTTTGCTTGCGATGGAGTTGATCCTCGATAGGAACCTCTCCGACGCTCCGTTGGGGGTCCTGCCGAGGACCTCCAGCTCGTTTAGATCATAGAGGTCCGTTACCAGCACCCCTCCGGTCAGGAACTCGTCCCTCCTGATCTTCAGGTCCAGTTCGGCCTCCCTCTCCGGTACAAAGGATATGATCTCTCCGTCGATGCTGATATCATTGGATTTCAGCGCGTACCGGACCTCATCCTCGGTCTCGTACGAGGAGATGATGATGGAGTATTCGCTCTCCATTCTCTCCCCCAGGAACTGCTTGAGAAGGAACTCCCCTCCGCTCCCCTCACCGTACCTGAGCAGGATCAACTTTCCAGGGCCGATCCTCTCCTTCACGACGGTATTGATGTCCGTCTTACCCAGGGAGAACCTCATTTCTTACCCCCCTTGAGGTCGATTATCCTATCCATGATCGAGGAGAGCTCCAGGGAGATAGGGGAAGGGTCCGACATCATCTGATCGAAGATTATCACGTTCATCTCATCCTCGAGCATTCTGTTCAGTAGATACTGGAAGAACTCGGATAGCTGGCCCTGTGAGTAGTACTTTATCAGATAGGAGAGTGAATCCACCATGAGGAAGGAGCTCCCACCTTTCTTTGAGATCCTCTCCACCTCCATCAGGATGCTTTCCAATGAGGCTGGCGTGGGAAGGAACCTGAATACGTCGTTGTTCTCCAATCCAGATCCCATGGTGAGCGAGACCGTATCTATCACCCTCAGGCTGTTCTTGGGGAGCTTGGTTATCGCCAACCTTCTGGATATCGCATTTGCAGACCATTGGGTCGATATCAGTATCCCCCTCTGGCCCTCCTTGCCGCACATATCCTCTACAAGGCCAGATATCGCCTTTATGTAGCTTCCACCGGACGCTCGCACGAAGACCTGGGAGCCCTGCTCCTTCAGGGCCTTCTTGATCGGGTCCAAATCCTTTCCGGCCATCTAACCTTCCTCCAGACGTCTTATCCTGGGAGCCATCATCACCCCGTCCCGGGAGATATCCAACACGTAGTCGTTCTGGGGATGGTTGGTCCCACCCCATTTCTCAATGGTGAGGGTGTTCATGGATATCGAGTGGTCCTTCTCACGGTTGAACCGCAGAACGTAATCGAACATATAGGGTGCTATCACCTTGGAAATGGTGTCGTCAAGAGGGGTCGAGATATCAATGATAAAGACCAGCGAGATCCCCCGCCTTACAAGCTCCTCCTTTAACCTCTGGAAAAAGAAGACCTTGTTCCCCCTCTCAAGCAAGGTCACAAGCGGATTGCCCGGGTCGATAACTATCCTCTTGACCTCCAGGTCCTCTATCGACCGCATGATCACCCTGAAAAGAAGGTCCAGATCGGACGACCCAGCCTCCTCGAACCTCACACCCACCAGCCCCATGAGATCCTGTATCGGGAATAGTGATATGAACCCCTCCTCCACCCACTGCTCCTTGAACTGCTTGAAATTCGAGAGCTTTCCGATCACTCCCTTTGCAGGCTCATTTGTGATGAGGATGGAGTTCTGACCAGATCCAACTCCCTCGAAAATGAAATGATATCCAATGGAGCTCTTTCCCGTGCCGGAAGGGCCATAGAACAGTCCCATGCTTCCAGGGAGGACCTTTCCAAGGGTGAGATTGTCCAATTTTTCAACGCCAAAAACGCTTTTTTCGGTGACTTCGTCCATCATCCGTTGATATGATATGGGCTATTTAATTGTATCAATACCATATCCGGAACCCCAATGTTGAAACCCTCGTGGTGTGCGTTAGATCAGGACTTCTTCTCGAGTTGGGCCTCTATCGCGGTCTTGCTGTTCAGAGCATCCTGATTGTCTGGATTGAAGCGCAGGACCCTCTTGTAGCACTCCAGACCCTTCTCCAACTCGTTCTGGGACCTGAAGATCTCAGCTTTCAGGGACCACACCTTCTCGTTCTTTGGTTCAGATTGAAGGGCGCCGTTCAACGCCACATGAGCACCGTTGAAATCTCCGTTCTTGTACATCGCTTCGGCCAGCCCAAGGCTGGCTTCCCAGTAAGAGGGGTCCATCTCCAGGGCCTTCGAAAAATTGATGATCCCCATGGTCATGTCACCCTTCTGGATGAACGATCTGGCTATTTCCGAGAGGAATTCCGGCTCCTCGGGTTCGAAGGATAGCGCCTTGTTGAAACACTTGATGGCGTCATCCGGCATGCTGAATGCCTGCCTGAGGATCTTCCCCTTCTCACACCACGCATCAGCGTTCTCATCGCTCAATTTCGTGGCCTCGTCAAGACATTTCAAAGCTTCCTGGTGCCTCTCGAAACCGCGGGTCAGGATCATCCCTTTCTGATACCATCCCTCGGAGTTCTTCGGGTCCAGCTCGGTCACCTTTTCAAAGCATTCGAGCGCTTCCTTGGGTTCGTAGAGGAAATCGAAGTAGACAAGGCCCAGTTCCACCCATAGGTCAGCGTGTTTATCATCTTTCTTCAGGGCCGCTCTGAGCATTTTCTCTGCGTCCTTTGGTCTGTTCATATGCTCTGCCAGGAGGTTGGCCTTTGAGATAATGACCATCTTGTTGTTCGGGTCCGCCTTTATGGAGCTGTTGAAAAAGGACATCGCCTTTTCAGGATCGTTATCTATCTTGGCCGCGCCCAGACCCGAAACGTAGAAAGCAAGAGGGTCCTCGGGTGCAACCGCGGTGAGCCGATCCGCCAACTCCACGGCATGCCTGAACTTCTTCTTGTGCCTCAGCAACATATCGATCTCCTTGTGGAGTACCTCGGGGGACTCTGGATTGTGCTCCAGCGCCTGCTCGTAGAACTCAAAGGCGGAGTCGAAATCCTTGTCGACCTCCTCCGCTATCTCTCCCTTGAACAGCCATCCCTGCAAATGAGTCGGGTCGGCCTCGATGACCTGGGTGAAATATTTCTTGGCCTTCTTGATGTCATTGAGCCTCTTGTAAGAGAGGAGGCCAAGCCTGAACGATCCCTTGACGTGCTTTGGATTGATCCTCAGAAGTGATCGATATGACAGTATCGCCTCCTCCATCTTGTGGAGCCTCTGGTCAAGGATCTGTGCTTTATTGAACCACGCCTCCTCGTTATAGCCGTCCTGGCTCAGTGCGAATTCCAGGCACTTGATGGCGTCCTCCTCCCTCCCCTTCGTCTTTCCCAGTATAGCACCTTTCTTTATCCATATAGGGTAGTGATTGGGATCGATATCGGTGGCCTGATCGTAATCATACAGGGCCTCCTCCAGGTCGCCAAGCTCGTGATTACACATGCCCAGATAGGCCCAGGCATCCCTGTTGTCCTCATCAATGTCAAGCACCTTCTCGAAACACGCGGTGGCTGCAGCGAAATCGCCCTTGACGTCGAAGAGCAGCTTCCCCTTCTCCTGAAGCAGTTTCGGATCGTCCTTCGAAAGGGCAAGGCCCTCATCCAGAAAGAAGAACGCCTCCTCATATTTCTCCTCATTCAGCGCCCCTCTTGCCCTGGCGAGCAGCTCCTTTGTTATCATCTTGATCTCATCGAGATGAGGCTCATCCCTGTCCGCCCCCTGCTGCTCCGCCGGATCTCCAATGGAGATCATATCAAGCGTTGAGAACCCCTCCTCCGTCCCGGGGTCCTCAATGAGAGTGGATCTACGCAGCTCCATTCTTTCCGATATCTGATCCTTGTACGCCATGAGCTCGGCGGCCTTCATCGGTTTCGCCAGCTTCCAGAGGT
>JAUVCY010000152.1 GCA_030595585.1 Thermoplasmatota archaeon | reverse complement strand
ACCTGTATCCCCGGAAATATATCTCCAATCCCCTTTCGGTAATGGCCACGTGGGATTTTCTCCAGATGTGAAACCAGAGAAAGAGGATCACGGGAAGGAATATCGGCAGAAGCATGAAGACCACCATGGAGGCCACAAAGGCAAAGCCCAGGGTCGCCCTATCTAACAGGTTCCCATTTGTCTCCATCATGGATCCCAGGAGGAAGAGCACCACGAACATGGGCAGCAAGAATATCAGGAAAAGACGCAGGTAATATCCGAACATCAGGCTGCAGCCGTCCTCGATGGCGAACTTCCCCCTTACGGGATCTCGGTCCTTGACCGCAATCCTGATCCCACTCTCCTCTCCCTTTTGTCCAGGCTCGGCATACATCTCTTATCCCACCCGGGGTACACGGTCCAAATTAATGAATATTTAGGAACGTTTAATCGATATCAGGATGTCGACGACAGAGTAACATAGGGAGAATACACCAATTGCCAATCCCACGATAAAGGAAGAGACCATCACTATCGCCCCGATGGGCGTGATGGATGAGAGGACAGAGACCGATATGAATAGTGTGCACAGTATCAAGATATCACCTAACTTGATGTTGGCCTTCCATCCCTTCCATCTCCCTTTCCTTGCCTTTTTTGAACCTCTCACTCCGATCGCGAGCATCACCAAAAAGAACACATACAGGCCCAATATCACCAACTGCCCGGAAACCCCCGGGATCTTCGATGTGTCGAAAATAAGGCCCAGTACCAGGTAGACGAGCAGCAGGAGGGCAAAGAGGATCCAGAACTGCCGCCCTTCCGGGAGCATCT
This sequence comes from Thermoplasmatota archaeon, assembly GCA_030595585.1. Taxonomy (GTDB): domain Archaea; phylum Thermoplasmatota; class Penumbrarchaeia; order Penumbrarchaeales; family Penumbrarchaeaceae; genus JAGLEG01. The sequence continues at coordinate 4,650 of JAUVCY010000152.1, read as the reverse complement.
CTTCCAGTGTGTATTTTCTCCCCCTCCTCTTCCATATCACAACAAGGATCGCAAGTACAGCAAGATTAAGCATGGCGGCCACCGAAGGCATGTAGAACGAGCCCATATTGCCTCCCATGAAGGCGGCTGACCAGATGACAAAAAGGTAGAGGACGACCTTTACCCTTGTGGGGGATCCGAAAAAACGCCTGGCCCTCTCGGGAAAATACGCCATCATGTCATCGGACCCCAGGATCCGCTCCGAAACGAACAGGGGGATCATGAAGGCGAAGAACATATGCCACCACGTCACAAGGATCAAGGTCCAGAAGAGGTCAACGCCGAGATAATGCCAGGCCGACCTCCCCCAAGGGGGATAAAACAGCACCTTGGTGATATACGCTTCATACAGGCCGAACAATGCACCTGCAATAAAAAGCGTTGAAAACGTGGGCCTTCCCCTGAATACCAACCTTCCCAATACAAGCGTGTGCAGGCCGTAGAGAGGGATCAGGACCAGATAACCCCAGGGATGAACAAGGGCCAAAGGAAATGATGAGGAGATCACCTCGGCGAAGAAGACCGATACGGCCCCAATGATCAACCAGAACAGTAGTTTGGATCCGATGTCGGGCCCATCAGGCATAACAGTGATATCCCCCGGCCTTCGTATATATGGATTGGGGTCAAGATAACAAGGTGTCATTCAGCCGGTCATGGGGGGAGACCACGCTTACATCCAATACCCCGATCGAAACGAGAGATAAGCGCAAAAAGTTCATGAGCTATTTAAATGATTGAAAATTTTTATAATTTGTATGTTAGGGGTTTATATGGTGGGTGCAAGTTTTGAAAAGTATACTCTATTCGGGGCCTTTATATGAACATCCGCCTGAAAGGTAAGCTCAGGTCACATGAGTTACAGAGAGGAAAGAAGCCGTTCTATTACGAGCTGCCCCAAACGGGGGAGCTGAGCGTAGTATGCGGATGCGGGAAGATCGGATGCAGACAGCATCTAAAGCATGGTAAGAAATGGGTCTGCACATGGAGTATAGAGGGTGACTGTGAAAAAGTGGCGGATTCTATCGAGAGACAGGTCCGGTTCTGGCAGTTCATGAACATGGTCATCGAGCATACGGTCCCGGTCATGGATTACAGATGCGACGTGCTGGAAAAAAGCGATATGGCAAAGAACATCAGGGGCAACCTGGATATGTGGAAGATTATACAGGGGGAGATCCTGCAGCAGATCTCCTCCTGAGTGTTATACCATTATCTGAGGGGTTTGGGGATCACATTGAGAATTACAGGGGGAGATCAAGCAGCAGATCTCCCCCCACGTATTCATGCCCATAGCTGAGGCGTCTGATCCTCGCTTACAAGCAGGTTCTTCTCGTAATAGAACGCCTCAATAAACGAGACCTCTCCGTTGTTGTTGAGGTCCGCATCTTCATCTTCCAGGCTCCTGGTGATGTTGAACTGATCTGGAGTGCTCATCTCGTCCGATCCCATGGAGCTCATTATCACCCTATCGTCATCCTCCAGCTCGGGGCCCGCGAGACCGGACCGATCTCCGCCGATGATGATCGTCAGGTCATCGAACTTCATATCGTCTATCCATCCATCTATCGTCGAAACCTCAAGGGTCTCGTTGGAGAACTCGAATATCGCCCCATTGATACATCCACCGCAGTGGTCAGAGATGTAGATCACAACGTCCTTATCCTTCTCCTTATCCTCGATCAAGGAGTCAAAACCCTCCTCGATATTGGTAAGGTTGGAGATCTCGTCAGAGCCGGGAACGCTTGAGGGCGTGAGGAACAGCACATTATCCGAGTCGTATCCCTTATCGATGAGGTGGTCATGGAAGGAGACGGCTTTCCCCAGCTCACTCGCCTCCGCGTTCTCGGAAACGATGATAATGGCCATGTTGTCAACGGGCTTTGCAGCCTGGACATCACTGCTGTTGAATACGATCACAAGGGCCAAGCATAAGAACATCAGGGCAGAGCCTGCCGGAATGGTGATTTTTCGGGTCATCTATCTAAAATTCAGGTCAAATGATAATAACAATTCCGTGTATATTATAATTTTTTTCAATCATTTAAATAGGTGTTGATATCCTTGATGCCTTTCTCCTTGCCCCGGAATGCGATCTCCTTCCGCCTCTCCATCCTCTCGTAGAACGAAGGAAGCGGATACGCGACCTCCTCCGAGTTCCTCAGATGTTCTCCCATCATCTCCAGATCGTTCTTCTCCAGGGACAGCAGGGCCCTGTTGAAATAGACGCAGGAGATCTTCTCGAAATCTCCTATCTCCCAGAAGATCTCATGAGCCTTGTCAAGCATGGTCCCAGCCTTCTTCAGATTCCCCTCCTTGATCTCCAGATCTGCGAGGTTGACAAGCGCCATCGCCTCTATGTTTAGAGATGGGATGGCCCTGGCGATCCTCAGTGCCCGGTCCCAGTCGTTCTCCGCCTTGTCGAACAGCCCCATCTTGAACAGCATTACCCCCCTGTTGTTCAGGGCCAGGGCCAGAAGGAGGTTCTGATCCAGCCTTCTGAACGAGCGGATGCTCGAATTGAACAGCTCCCTTGCCTTCTCGTACTCCTCCGTCTGTGAGTATATGAAGGCTTTGATCTCGCTTAGATAAGAGAGATATACCCTCTCCTTCGTCTCTTTCCCCATGTTGTCAAATATCGAGATGGCCTTTTCCGTATCGCCCTTGAGGTGTTCGATGAAGCCTAGATTGAATGAGGCTATGAACCACTGATGGTGCGAAAGGTTCCTGCAGGTCTCCAGGATCGTCCTGTAGTCATCCTGCGCCCTGACGATCTCACCGTGTTTCCTCTCTGATTCCGCCAGGAACAGGAGGCTGTCTATATCGCTGTTCCCCGCATTTTCGAAATTGAGATCGTCCCTTCTGTTCTCCCCGTACAGGCTGCACCTGGCGTATACATCCGTGAAATACTCCTCATTCCCCCCGTTCTCCTCCACGTCGAATCGGTTCAGGACATTTACGATATTGGTCTCATCGTGAGAGGAGCCGATAGCATCCATGACCTTGGGCAGGTTGAAGTACGACTGTTTACAGTACAGCGAAAGAAGGTGGATCTTGTCCAGGGGGTGCTTCAGCTGGTTCAGGACCATCTTGAGAGCCACGACGTGATCTATATTGTGACGCTCGGGGGTGAAGTTGAAGGTCTCTATCCTCCCTAATATTTCTTTTACCCTCTTCTGGCCACCTTCGGTGAGGTCGATCTTGTAGAACTCATCGCCGTGCTGCTTCCTGTTTCTCCTGCTGATTAGGCCGGATGATGAGAGCTTGGACAGATAGAGGTTGTAGGTGGAATCCTTGATGGCCATTCTTCTTGCGACCTGGCTCCTTTTCAGCTTCCTGTCTCCCCCCACGGCCAGATGTGTGGAATAGAGTACCAGCGATTCCTTGTCGAACTTCACGAGATTTAAATCAACTTCTGGTATTATATGATTTTTCATCAATTGGCGGGGAGATGGTAAAACCATATTTATATGACGGGAAATAATTATAATCTATAGTTTTTTTTTACACACTGAAAATTGAAGAGTTGAGTAATGATACGACGGGATCATGGGGAGCATGAACACTGTCGCAATATCGAAAAGATGTGCCCGTCATCAGACCTGGTGATATCAAGGTGCTTATGAGGTTAAACCGATAGCGATCGGATATTTGATACAAAGCGGGAATCAAAGAGACCATGCGGATAATGATGCCATATTTACATTGATGTACTGCCCTGCTGAACCACATGGGCCGCCTCGTGAGCTGCTGTCCCCTCAACGTTGTTTGGAACGTCCACTGACGCCCCGGCATCGCCCATGACAGCTTCTGCTGGGGCCCCCTCGGAAGGAACAACCTCAGCTGGAGCTGCAATATCGGGGGTCCCTTGGTCGAAACCGCCCTCCGTGGAAGGGAGGGGCGCCTCAGGTTCTATGGGGACGGCCCCCTGTTCCACAGGAGCACCCACTTGCTCCGTCACCACCGCAGGCTCGATCTCCCCATAGATGCCCTGCTGAGCTGGCGGCAGCTGTTGAGCCTCATTGTAGGCAAGAGCTTCCTGGTAGAGTGCGGTCTGGAGGGCCAAAGGCTGCTCCATCACGGGTTCGGCCGGAGGCGGCGAAGAGGGTTTCTTCCGCAGAACAAGGAATGCAACGACCAGTGCTGCGATTATCACGGCAATGATCACCGCTGCGGCGAGGAATATCATCGTATTGTCATCCTCTTCGCCTTTCTCTCCCGGCCTGTTATCCGTGGGCGGAATATCCTCCTCTTTCTCGATCACAACGGACACCTCATCGGAGGGTGTCGACTCACCGGCGGAGTTCTCCGCTGTCAGGTAGTAATAATAGGTGTTCCCGGGCATCACATCCGTATCGGCATAGTAGAATATCGAGGATGTGAAGACTCGAATAAGCTCTGACCCGTTATCGTTCACCCTCCGGTATATGTTGTACGAGCTCACCTCATCCCCACCATCATCATCCACCCCTTCCCATGTGAGATCTATCGCATCTCCGCTCAGGGATGTCGCGAGGGCCTTGGGAGGCGAAGGGGGGACGATCACCTTTATGGGCTTTCCAAGGACCTTGTCGCTCCTTCCGGACTCCCCTATCTCATTCAAGGCCAGGA
>JAUVCY010000026.1 GCA_030595585.1 Thermoplasmatota archaeon | reverse complement strand
CAGGAACAAGAAGGAGGCCGAGGAGGAGAAGGAGCTGAGGAGAACGGGCGGATTGGGAATGAACACATGAATGGCCTGAATATCAGGCCATTCTTTTTTTTATTTTTTCTATAGCATAGACACTGTGCCGTCAACTGGTCTTTTATTCTATACCAACATTGACAGATCGAATATGATCTGAATCCCAATATTGACAGATACAATAGGATATTAGCCGGTCAATGTTGGGAGAAGCCTCACTTTGACACTATATCCAAACACATATGTCAAAGTTAGGCTGTAGCGCTGATATCGCCTCAGAGCCTATCCTGCGCTTGAAGCTCCTCCAGATACTCCCTGATCATGCTCTTGAGTTCCGGGTGGAGCAGCGCCATCTGCAGGTTCGCCTTCAGCCAATCCTCCAGGGACCCTATATCCACGCGAAGCCCCTTTACGACCAGCCCGTAGAGGCCTTTTGTATCTATGTATCTGGCCAGCGCGTCGGTAAGCTGGACCTCACCGCCCGCCCCTTCCTTCTGCGACGCCAGCCACTTGAATATGTCCGGGTCCAGGATGTATCTGCCCATCACCGCCATCCTCGACGGCGCATCCTCCTTATTCGGTTTCTCGACGATGCTGTCAAGCTTGTACAGACCCGGGGAAATTTCCTCCCCCAGCTCGACGATCCCGTATCTCTCCACGTGGTCCAGGGGCACCTCCTCAAGGGCGATGACAGGCGCTTTGACCTTCTGATATGCCTCCCAAAGCTGTTTGATGGCCGGCACATCACCTGAGATGATGTCGTCCCCCAGGAGGACAGCGAAGGGTTCGTCGTTCACGTAGCTCTCGGCGCATAGGACCGCATCTCCCAGCCCCTTTGCCTCCTTCTGCCTCAAATAGAATATGTCAGCGAGGTCCTCGATCTTCTGAAGTTTTAAAAGCTCCTCATCCGCGCCTTTCTTTGCCAGTGCAACCTCCAGTTCCAGGTTCCGATCGAAATGGTCCTCCATCACCTTCTTGTTCCTTGAGGTGATGACCAGTATCTCGTCGAATCCGGAGTAGGATGCCTCCTCCACCACCCATTGAATGGCCGGTTTGTTGAGAACCGGGAGCATCTCCTTCGGCTGGGCCTTGGTCATGGGTAGAAGCCTTGTTCCCAGGCCGGCAGCGGGTATTATCGCCCTCATGTGAATCTCACCTTCATGCAAGTACAACTTTTCCTATATTATTATATCCCACGGCCTTTGGCCTATCGGTTCCAGCGCGAGCCTTGAATACGTTTTTATAGGAAAAAGGTGATGGTTTTCAACGGCATTCGGACGGTCGTCCGGGGTTCCCCCCCGCTCCCGTTCCCTGCATGGTGGTGTTGTGATGGCAGAGCAGAAAAAGGCGGTGGACCTGTTCCCCGATCTAGAGTATCGATTTTTCCCCCTGATCCAGAAAGAGACCTCGCTGGAAGGGATACAAGGCCCGGTCTATCAACCCTCCGGGAAGCTTCTTGAACTGGATGATATCAAGACCGTCCAGATGTCACAGCCCACCGAGGTCTTCCACGACGGCGATGCTAAAACGTACGATATGTCCTCATCGATGTTCTCGCATGAGGGGTCAGGCGAGATTAAGCTGTGGGATCAGATCGAAAAGGAGAAAAAGATCCTGGGCTACGTGCCGTGCCCAGCCTGCAAGGCCAAGATCGCGGTCACGTCGGAGAAGCGCCCGCTGGACATCCAGTGCCAGGAGTGCGGGAAGAAGGGCAAACTTCAGTGAAGCGGAGGCACCATGGGCGCCATCAAGGTGGGAACATCCGGTTGGTCCTATGATGATTGGGTGGGCACTTTCTATCCTGTGGGAATGAAAAGGTCCGAACTTCTGAGATCATATTTCGCATCGTTCGATACCCTTGAGATAAACTCCACCTATCACAGTGTACCAGGCCGGGAGGAGATAGAGGCATGGATAGATGCTGCGCGCTCCCGTGAAAATGGCGACATATCGATAAAACTGCCTGCAGTGGCCTCGCGGGACGCCGCCATGAAGGAGGACCCCACAGAGCTCCTTGATATTCTTCACGACTTTGGAACGCGTGTCCTTGAGCCCCTGGACGATTCTGGGGTCCTGGGGGGCGTTCTATTTCAGGCGTCACCGTTCTTCTTCGTTCGCGGCGATACCACCTACCCTTCGAAGAGGGAGCACAAGGTCCCGGTCCCGAAATACATCTACGGGGAGGGCCGACTCAGGGAGCTGCTGGAGGTACTTCGTTCCCTCCCTGGAAAGCCGGCACTTGAGCTACGGAACAGCTCGTGGATCGCGGAGGATATCTCACTGATAGACGAGGGGCGGAAGGTCCTGAGGGAGCATGGGGCCGCTCTTGTCGTAGTCGACGCCCCCTCGTTCCCATGGATCGTGGACAACCTGAGCGGTCAGTTCTACGTGCGGTTTCACGGGCGCAACCGCTCCGCCTGGTACAGGGACCTGGATGGGACCTCCTCCGGAAAATACGAATACAGGTACACGACCATGGAGCTGAAAGAGAGGGTCGTATCCATACGCAAGATGGCAGCTCTGGGAGATGTCAATGTGATATTCAACAACCATCCGGGGGGAAGCGCACCACTGAATGCGCTGGAGATGAAGGATCTGCTTGGAACGTATGACGGCTAAGGTTCAGTCCTTCCGTACCGGGAAAAAGTTAATCACAAGAGGACATATCCATTTATCATCGGTGAGATCAGATGCAACCTGGTGTTAAGGCTGAATATCAATTTCCCCACGAGGGGGTATCCGTTCGATGTGAGCTGTGCCCCAATTCGTGCATTATCCCGGACGGAGGCAGGGGGATATGCTCCGTGAGGGTGAACCGTGGAGGGGTCCTCTTCGCGGATGGGTACGGGATATACCCCGCCGTGCACATGGACCCAATCGAGAAGAAACCTCTCAACCATTTCCTGCCGGGCAGCTCCATACTATCGGTTGGGTCCGTGGGGTGCAACCTGCGATGTCTGCACTGCCAGAACCACAGCCTCGCAAGGGGATCACCATTGGGATTGGAGGATAGCAGGATCCCTCCCGGGGAGATGGTGGGGATCTCCATGAAAAGGGGATCTGTCGGGATCGCGTTCACCTACAACGAGCCCACCATAAACTTCGAGTACCTCATGGACGCGCTTCCCGGCCTGAGGGGATCGGGAGCACGCGTGGTGATGGTCACGAACGGGCACCTGTCCCCTGAACCCTGGAAGAGGGTCATGTCCATGACAGATGGTGCCAACATAGACGTCAAGGGGTTCACCGAGGAGTTCTACAGGGATGTGACAGGAGGCAGCCTTCGGTCGGTCCTCGAGAACGTCAAGGCGGCCTTTGATATGGGCGTTCACGTGGAGCTGACGTACCTTGTGATACCGGGAAGGAATGATGACGGCGATCAGGTGGCCGGTTTTCTGCAGTGGGTCAGTGACTCCCTCTCGACCTCCATACCCCTTCATTTCACAAGGTTCCATCCCGACCATCGGATGACCGATGTCCCTTCGACCCCGGTAGAGACCTTGGAGAGGATCCGTGGGGAGGCGGTGGATTCGGGGCACGAACACGTGTATATTGGAAACGTATGGGGCGACGGTTTCAACGATACCACCTGTCCCGGATGCGGGAAGGTCCTGATCAACAGGGATGGATACTCCACCCGCGTAAAAGGGTTCAAGAATGGTATCTGCAGTAACTGTAAAAGGGAGATATATGGGGTGTGGAAATAATGTCATTGTTCCTGATCAGATATGCGGAGATAGGCCTCAAGAGCGACCGGGTGAGACGGCGGTTCATAAACAGGCTGAAGGAGGACATGGAGAACAACCTCATGGAAAACAACGTTGACCACATAGTGGAGGAGGAGAGGGGGAGGGTGTTCGTCGAGACCTCTGACCCCGATGCCACCACGGCGGTCCTGAGGACGATCAACGGCATACACTCCTTCAGCCTGGTGGAACCCTGCTCATCCTCATGGGACGGGATCATGGAGTGTTTGAAAAAGGTGGGAGAGGAGAACATCTCGGAGAACATGACCTTCGGCCTCAAGGTGAAGAGGGTGGGCAAACACCCCTATTCCAGTCAGGATATCGCGATCAACGGCGGGTCGGCGGTCCTTTCGCACCTTCCCGAAGGGGTCAATTCCGTTGACCTCAGGGATCCGGATGTCTGGTTCGAGGTGGAGATAAGGTCCAAAATGGCCTATATTTTCACGACCCGCATACGGGGGAAAGGGGGAATGCCCTCCTCCACCCAGGGCCGGTCCATCCTCTACCTTCCCGGGGTCGGGGATATGGATGAGATGGAAAGGGAGAGGATCAACCTGAGGGTCCGCATCTCAAGGCTTCTGATGGAGCGGAGGGGGGTCAAGGTCATTCCCTGCTGCTGGAAGGGTGACCTCGATCTATGGATCGATCTGATGGCCGACACCCACGGGGAGAGGCCGTTCTATATCGAGGGGGAGGACCTGGAGAGCGCCTTGATGGCGACCTTGATCAAGCTGGATGCGCGGGCGGTGATATATCCAATACCTCTCGATGGGATCTCCTCATATCCCCTCCTGCACGACAAGGGGGAGTCGGTCGCCGCTTTCTTTCCCACCGCCGCCCTGGATGATAATGAGCTGGAGACCTGGTCCGGTTTCTTTGGATGAGGTTTATTTGCATTCAGGTTTCTCAGCACCTAAATAAAATACTTATATAGTAAGAGCTTACAAGGACGATGGTAGGTGTGACATCACCGAAACCTTCGATCTCGGGATGCGGAGATAAGGCCGCTGCCTCTTAGATGTGATCCACACGGGGTGATTTGGATGGTAAGAGCTCTATTTGATAGATTGTTCGGAAGGAAAAAGGCCCGGAGAAGGGATTATCAGGACTACCTCCAGGAGGATCATCCTCCTGTGGACGAAGGGGGATACGACGACGAGAACCTCCTGATAGACCACAGGTTCCATTTCACGTCAACAGGTGACTACGAGAGGAACATGGACAGGATGGCGTACAGGGTCACTCTGGAGAACACCACAGAATATCCGCTTGGAAACCTGAGGGCCGAGTTCCATGGGGGCACTAAACTTGGAAGTTTCGGCAAGGTGAATGTATCCCACTCAATGGTGGACCCGGGTGACAAGGCGGAGATAGAGGTCCAATTCGAACCACGGTATGCCGGGGGTAAGGAGTCCTTTCATTTCGACCTGTTGTTCTTTGACTTCAAGTACAGGGTGGAAGAGCGGATCTCATTGGATACCGAACCGATAAAGGTGACCGTCCCGAAATTCATGCCTCTGGACCTGGACGAGGACGGCTACAGGATCCTCACATCGAACCTGTATCGATGGGCTTTCGAGACCGATATCGTGAAGATACCTCCAAAAACGCTGTTCGGCTCATTGGATGCCAGATTGGGGAAGATCGGCTTCGAGGTTGCCGACGAGATCGTCAATGATGCGATCTTCCGCGGGATCAAGAGATTCGTGGCGACGGACAAGAAAGGTAGAAAATGGGCGGTTCAGGTCCAGGTGATCGGTGAAGGGAAGAGCTCCAAGCTTCTCATGTACACCTTTGGGGAGAGGCCCCAGTTCGCCTACAATCTGGCAACCAAGGTCCTGCTCAAGCTCCCCGAGAGGGAGATACTGCTTGATTCCATGTTCTCGGAGGAGATGAAAGAGGATTGAGCTTGCCTGCGAAATTAATTATATCTGTTTTGTCATTTACATTTGCTTCCATGGGAAATGAGGTTTCCATGGGGTATAGCGGGTTGGAGGTATAGCGATGTCACCATCTTTGTTCAAGAAATCCGGTGTGGCGGCCGTCAAGTTCATGGAGGCCAACAAGCAGGAGATCAACAACTACTCACAGATGCTCGCAGGTATTGGATATGCCCTTGTGGGCACGCCCATAGAGTTCAGGGCGGCGATGAGCATCTCCGGCCTGAGGGACAGCGCAAAGAAATACGCCCATGAGAACGGATGTTCCCTTGTCGTCGAGGTGAAGGACCCCAATCCAATGGCCAACCCGTTCAATCCCTACAAATATTATCTCTACCAGTACCAGGGGTCACCGCCCCTGCCCGACCCCATGGACCCCCCGTCCAAGGGTGGCGGTGGGGCTGCGGCCGCCGGGCAGGCTCAACAGGTGGCCGCGTTCATATGCCCTTACTGCCAGCAGCAGTTCAACGCCTACGTCCAGCCAGGTCCGAACACCATCACGTGTACGGGGTGCCGTGGACAGAGCATGGTGGAGATGCCCGCGGCGGGTGCTGCAGCGGGCGCTGTGAACCAATCCTCCGATCAACTGGCCCAGATCAAATTGAGTGGAGGGTACACGACCGTTGAGGAGATGATCGTGGATTGCTGTGAGGCGCTGGGGAAGATAATGATGGTCGAGGGCAACCCCATCGAGTTCGAGGACACGGGCGAGTTCCTGTATCCATTTATCCTCATGAAACAGCACGGCTATCAGCATATCGGCTTCCGCAATATGGACCTGTATCTGGTCCGGGAGGCGACCCACGATTACAAGATCTTCGGGAGCGAGGTGCACACGCAGTCCCAGGCGTCCATTAACCCACTCAGGGACGATCTCTTCGCGATAAAGGTACTGGGAGGTCTCCACTACATGGTCCTTGACGAGTTCAAGAAACTGGAGGACGATCAGAAACGTGACATCTCCACCGCCTTCTACGAGTTCCTGACCCGGTACATCTCCGTATCTTCATGAACATCTCCCCGGGATGACACTCACCTTTAAGTGTCAGTTTGCGGATTCTCCCTCATGGAGAGGCTGTTGGGGAAGCCCGTTGCAGAAAGAGTTCTCAATGAGATAGCAGGGCTGTTGGACCCATCGGACCCGCCAAAGCTCGTTATTTATCTGATAGGGTCCCACCCCTCATCGGAGATCTATGCCAGGTCCAAGGTAAGAAAAGGAGAGGGCATCGGCATCAGGACAGAGGTCCGGAAGCTCTCACCCGATATATCTCCCGAGGAGGTCAGATCACTTATCCTTCGGGATGGCGGGTCCGACGAGGTGGACGGCATAATGATAGAGAGCCCGCTGCCGGGGGGACTGAACATGTCCGATCTGGTCAGTGCGATCCCACCTGAAAAAGATGTGGAGGGGGTGACGTGCGAGAACTACGGTCTAATGTCCCTTGGCAGGCCTCGTTTCATCCCGCCCACGCCGCTTGGCGCCCTCCTTGTAATGCTCCATTACGGCATAGATGTGAATGGAAAGGATGTTGTGGTGGTGGGGAGGGGAAGGAATGTGGGCAGACCACTCTCCACCCTGCTTTCGATGAAAACGGAATGGGGAAACGGCACGGTCACCCTGGCGCACTCGGGAACGGCGGACCTCGGGGCGGTGACCCGCCGCGCGGACGTCATCTTTACGGGCGTGGGCAGGAAGGGGCTGATAGGCCGGGATATGGTCAAAAAGGGGGCGGTGGTGATCGACATGGGGATAAACGGTGTCGATTCGGGCATCGTGGGGGACGTCGACGTGGAGTCCCTGGAGGGGTGGGCTTCCATGGTAACTCCGACCCCGGGCGGAACAGGCCCCGTCACGGTCTCTGCAATATTCCTGAACCTCATGATAGCCAAGATGATGCATGGATCCCTGGACCTCTCGTTCAACGATGAGATCATCCAGGCCCTTTACGGGCAGAGGAGGTCACCGTGATGAAGGTCGTAAGATGTCTTGAATGTGGCCACGTTACCTTCGAGCTGTGGAAGGGCCTGGATCGCTGTCCCGAATGCTCTGGCGATATCGAGCACATTGAAGAGGATATGGGCCCAAGGGAGAGGATACCAAGGGTCCTCAAGATGGGGGGGATACTTCTTGTCATGGTGGTGCTGGTGCTCATAGTGTTCAACAGCTTCAGCGGATCGGTGCCGGAGTCCCTTCTCCGCACGGCTTTTGTGATCCTCCTGGTCGCCATACTATTTCTGGGCATGTCCCTTGCATACGTGTACGTCCTATCCAGGGAGGCCTGTGCCAAGGTGCAGGGGAAAGATCCTCCTGCAAGAAGGGGGAGAGGGAGTGCGCTCCACCGGGGCCCAGGCTCCGGGAAGGGGGGTCGAAGGGATGAGGTCGTTACGGGCGGAATGCCCAGGTCCAGGGGGACCAAGATACTACCCGGGAGGAAATAACCCCTTGGAGACGTTTTCACCCTCATTTGACCCACGAATAAGATAGTTATTAATAATGAAGGTTTATTCCCCATCCACTTCTACTGTGTAGAGGTCAATAAAGATGATGATCTGGAGGTATTTCATGCGAAAGGCGACGGTAGGGATTCTTGTTCTGCTTGGTCTGCTCCTGGGTATGGCTTTTGTGCCATTTTCCCAGGCTGCTCCGGGGATGGACGAGAGCGCGGATAAGTCGATGATCACGACAGAGAACGGCAACGAGGAGTACTTCCTGGACAGCGGTGACATGAAGTTCGTCATCGACATGATCTACGATCAGGAGAGGAGCACGGAGGTGAAGGTCTTCGTGGTGAACCCGGATGTTGACCCAAGGGACATGCGGATCGTGATGATGGTCGATGATGACCAACCCGAGTGGTCGTTCAAGATCATCGAGATCCTGGATGGGGACGGCGAAGACCTTATCGGGGACGGCGATACCACCGAGATCGAGAAGGAAAAAGAGTACCTGATCGGCGGGGTTGACGGAGGAAAACAGCTCACGGTCATTATCGATGCGAGATACAAGGGTGAGGACAAGGATGCCTCCACACCGATCAGCCTTCAGGTGACGGTGGGCGGGATGACCGCCTCAAAGACCCTGGATTTCTACGTCACCGAGGGAAACTATCTGTTCATCTGGCTCTCCCTGGCCTTTTCCATGGTGGGCCTGCTCTACGCGTTCATACTGGCACGGACCGTTATGAAGAGGAAGGTTGACAACGAGGACCTGGAGAGGATATCCGGCTACATTAGGGATGGTGCAAAGGCGTTCCTCTATGCGGAGTACAAGGTCATTGCCGTGTTCGCAGGTGCCACAGTACTGGTCCTGCTCATCATGGTCTTCACACTTGGCATGGTCTGGATGGTGGTTCCCGCCTTCATCTTCGGGGCACTGTTTTCGGCCACTGCGGGGAATATTGGAATGAGGGTGGCGACAATGGCCAATTCCAAGACCGCATGGGCCTGCAAGGACTCGATCAACTCCGGCCTGAAGGTTGCTTTCAACTCCGGGGCCGTCATGGGGCTCACCGTGGTGGGCCTGGGGCTCACGGGTGTTACGGTCCTGTACGCCCTCTTCGGCAATGTGGAGATGCTCTTCGGCTTCGGCTTCGGCGCATCGAGCATAGCCCTCTTCGCCAGGGTTGGCGGAGGCATATATACAAAGGCCGCTGACGTCGGCGCCGATCTTGTAGGCAAGGTCGAGGCGGGCATCCCCGAGGATGACCCGAGGAACCCTGCAACGATAGCCGACAACGTGGGTGACAACGTTGGCGACGTGGCAGGGATGGGAGCTGACCTCTTCGAATCATATGTTGACTCGATCATAGCTGCGATGGCCCTTGGTATCGTCGGCATTTCGGTCATGAGGGATGGTGACCTGATCCACGGCGGATCCGTTGGCTGGGCCGTTATCCTCCCGATCCTGCTCGCGGGTATGGGTATCATCTCGGCGATAATCGGGACCCTGCTGGTTGGCGGCAAGGGAGACCCCCACAAGGCACTTAACAGGGGCATCTACGGCGCCTCGGCGATCATGGCCGTGGCGACCTTTATCGTCATGTTCCTGATCTTCAAGGACGGTAACGTCGTGTTCCCGCTCTTCTTATCCGTTGTCACGGGCCTGGGTGCGGGGATACTGATAGGAAAAGCGACCGAGTATTACACCTCGGACAAGAAGGGGCCCACAAGGGGTGTTGCGGAGGCTTCCCAGACCGGGGCGGCCACCAACATCATCTCCGGGCTTGCTCTTGGGATGTGGTCGACCATAATCCCGGTCCTTGCAGTTGTGGCAACGATCATGATCACGTACTATCTTGCTGGCCTCTACGGCATCGCCCTGGCAGCGGTTGGTATGCTATCCACGCTGGGGATAACCCTGGCCACCGATACCTATGGACCCGTGGCGGATAACGCTGCGGGCCTTGCGGAGATGGCAGGCCTTGGAAAGAACGTCAGGAAGAGGGCAGAGGAGCTGGACGCGGTGGGCAACACCACTGCGGCCATTGGGAAAGGATTCGCCATAGGCTCTGCCGGCCTGACCGCCCTTGCTCTGTTCTCCGCTTTCACGATCGCTGCTGGGATCGACCTGAGCTCCTTTACGCTCGTCAACCCTGCGGTGGTCGTCGGACTGTTCCTTGGCGGCCTTCTACCGTTCGTCTTCTCTGCTCTGACCATGCAGGCGGTGGGAACCGCGGCACAGGGCATGGTGGAGGAGGTCAGGAGGCAGTTCAGGGAAATCAAGGGTATCCTTGAGGGAGAGGCGGAGCCGGACTACGAGAGGTGTGTGGAGATATCCACCCAGTCGGCCCTGAAGGCGATGATCCTACCCTCGCTTATCGCGGTACTTGCGCCGATCATCGTGGGCTCGATATCGATCGTGGCCCTTGGAGGCATGCTGGCCGGGTCCATAGTGACCGGTTTCGTGCTCGCCGTGATGATGGCTAACTCCGGAGGCGCCTGGGATAACGCCAAGAAATACATCGAGGGCGGCGCACTCGGCGGCAAGGGATCCGATCCCCACAAGGCCGCGGTAGTTGGCGACACCGTCGGCGACCCGTTCAAGGATACGTCCGGACCGTCGTTGAACATCCTGATCAAGCTGATGTCCATCGTCTCTCTGGTGTTCGTCCCCCTGTTCATACTCCTGAACTCGTTATTCTGAGTTTGTGTTTGAAGCGGACTATCGGGAGCTCCTCTGGAGCTCCCTTTTTTTATTTTAAAATTGTTGAGACCGGAATATTCTTTAATGGAATACCAATACTATATTCATTCAGCCTCGATCCGGGGTTGATCCACTCAGGAGGAATGACCTATCAATGGGATGAAAGCTGTTCTACTATCACTGTGCCTAATAGCAAGCGGAATGTTCCTGTTCACGATGCCGGGCGACGTCGAATCGATGAGCTTCGACCCGCGGTGGGACGTCGATGATAACAGGACCGTTGTATGCAACGCAACACTTGACCAGTACCTGCTCGGATCGATCGGCGACGGAGAGGGTGGTATGATAGTGGCATGGGTGGATTACAGATTGGATGATTCCGCGGATACCTATGTTCAACGGCT
>JAUVCY010000322.1 GCA_030595585.1 Thermoplasmatota archaeon | reverse complement strand
AGAAGCAGGTCGCCCTGAGGAAGGATCCCGAACTCCCACAGGATGTCCAGCCCCCCTTCTGTCTCCTCCACATTGTCAGCTTCCCGCTCCACCATCTCATCCTCGCCGGAGAGCGTTGCCAAAGCGGATACAAAGCTTTCCACCCCCCAAGGGAGGGTGATGCCCGCCATCACGTCCATGTGATCTCCGTGCGGGTGAACCATAACCTCCATGGGGGCCGGACTTGAGGAGAATATAAGCGCGGAAGCTTGAGTGGGTTCGAACAGCAGCTCGACCCCCCTGCTCATCCCTGCGCTGAACCATACCTCCACGGAAACGGTGTCCCCCTCCTCCAGTTCCGCTCTCTCCATGTTCATCGAGATATCGAACGTATCCGTTGCTGAGATGAGGTTTCTCTCCCGGGAGGTTCCCGATGCGGCCTCCTCCCCATTGAGGTATATCATTGCCGTGAACGAAATAGCGCTCCCCGTCCCCTGAACCTGCAGGTTCAGGCTGGAAGAACCCCCTATCGAGAGAGGTGAGATGACAGGTGTTGACTCCCAGGTCCCCAACTGCTCTGACCCGCCGCCGGTGATCAGCCTGAAATCCGTTGTGCCCACCGATCCGGAGGTGACGCCCGCTTTTGAGGGTACCAGCTCCATTCCAGATGTGAGAAAGAGCGAAGTGTGATGGGAGAGAGGGGCCTGCTCGGCCTCCTCCTCCTGTCCCTTCGCCGTTACTGTCAGTACGACCATAAGCGATATTATCAGGACAAGAGAGATCGCGATCAATTTTTTTAAATGGTCCTTATCTTTGATATCCACCACTCCCGTCAACGTGAGCACCCGCACTCGTTATCATCTACGCTGCATGATGAGGGCTCCTCATGTCCCTCGTGATCGTGTTCTTCCACCGGGCACCCGCAGCTGTCATCACCATCATGATGGGGCTCTCTTTCTTTTTCTTTTCTCCTGATCAGCCTCATGCTGTTGGCAACGACAATGAGGGCGGACGCCTCGTGTCCTATCACCCCGATGGCCAGCCCGATAATGCCGAAGAAGGCCGATAGGACGAGGCCCAGGACCACAAGCAGGGCAAAGCCCGTGTTCTGCTTGATGACGTTCAGGGTCTTCCTGCTCAGCTTTATTGCGGTCACCACCCTGGTGAGGTCATCGGAGAGCAGGGTGATATCCGAGGTCTCGATGGTAAGCTGGCTCCCTTTTCCTCCCATGGCTATGCCGATGTCGGCTGTGGCCAGGGCAGGGGCGTCGTTGATCCCGTCCCCAACCATGCCCACGACCCCCTTCTTTTTGAGCCTCTTGATGTGGGCCACCTTTTCCTCCGGGAGGAGGTTTCCGTAGGATACATCCACACCCAGTCTATCGCCCACAACCTTTGCCGTGGTCGAGTTGTCCCCCGAGAGCATGACGGTTCTGATCTTCATCCTCTTCAGATCTGCAATGGTCTTTCTGGCCTCGGGCCGCTCCATATCCGAGGTCCCAATTATTCCCATTACGTCCTTGTCCTCTACCACAAAGAACACCGTGAGGGCCTTGCTCTCCATTCTCCTCGCCTGGTCCAGTATGGTGGGTGGAATTGCAATGGATGAATCCTTCAGGAGCTTTTCGTTTCCAACCAGTATCCTCTTTCCAGCCTCAAATTCCGCTATTACGCCCTTCCCCTTGATGACCTGAAATCTCTCGGGCTCAATGGTCTTGAACTGGTACTTCTCCGCCTCTTTCATTATCGCCTTTGAAAGGGGATGCTCCGATCTCTGTTCGGCCAGAGCTGCGAGGCGGAGCACCTCGTTCCTGCCAACCTCCGGAGATGCGTAGATCTCCGAGACACCATGCTGCCCCATTGTGAGGGTCCCGGTCTTGTCGAAAACAACTGTTCTAACCTTACCCATCTGCTCAAGGGCGACCCCTCCCTTGATTAGAATGCCCTGCTTTGCCGCATTACCGAGGCCGGAAACAACTGCAACCGGGGTGGATATGACAAGTGCACATGGACACGCCACGACGAAAAGCGTGAGTGAGTTGGTAACGTCCCTGGTGATGATCAGCGCCAGTATGGACAGAACGATCACGGCGGGGACGAATATCTCCGCGAACCTCTCTATGAACCTCTGTGCGGGCGCCTTCTCCTCCTGGGCCTCCTGTATCAGCTTGACGATCCTCGAGATGGTCGTATCGTCCCCTGTCTTTACCACCCGGATCTCGAGGTACCCATCCTCGGAGAGGGTCCCCCCGAAGACCTGATCGCCTTTTCTTCTGGTGACCGGCACGCTCTCCCCGGTTATCGGCGCCTGGTTCACAGTCGCCTCGCCCTTGAACACCTCTCCGTCGGCGGGGATCTTCTCCCCTGCCTTCACAACAGCCACGTCTCCTTTCTCCAGCTCCGAGATGTCTATCTCAACTATCTCCGTCCCCCTTTTCACCCAGGCGGTCTTGGGCGTCCCCTCAAGCAGTTTGGAAAGGGCCTTTCGGGTCCTCTCCACGCTGAGGTCCTGGAGGAGCTCGCCAAAGGCGGTGAGCAGAACCACTGCGGATGCCTCCCAGTAGGTTCCGATCAGTATCGCACCCATCGCGGCAAGGATGACAAGGAGATCTATCGTGATCACCCTCCCCTTGAGCGAGTAGAGGCCCCCTTTGGCAATGGAGTACCCCGGTATCACCAGGGAGAGCAGGAAGAGGATGTT
>JAUVCY010000023.1 GCA_030595585.1 Thermoplasmatota archaeon | reverse complement strand
CCCCAGGTGGCGCCGGAGATGTCCAGGTCGTCATCGTTATCGACATCAAGGAACTGGGCGCCGTAATATGTGCCGGTAGTGGGCAATCCCTTTCCCGTAACCTGGGTCCATGCGAACGAGGTCCCGGGGTTATCAGACCCGTTGCCGAGGAAAAGATACAGCCCAGATCCCGCCTTCCCTGCAAGCAGGTCAAGGTCCCCGTCGTGGTCGATGTCCTCAAGGTCCAACTGTGCGAACCTCCCGGATGAGCCGAAATTGGATGGGAACGATCCAGCTGTCCAGCTGAAATCGGTCCCGGTGTCCCCTCCTCCGTTTCCCAGCAGTAACCTCAAACCGTTACTGGTCGTGCCCATGACGATATCCATGTCCCCGTCGTTGTTCACGTCTCCCATCACCACACCAAGCCCCGATGTTGCAACGGAGGATGGAAGCGAGCTGGATCTGCTGGTCCAACCGTTTCCATTTGCGTTCTGCGTATAGATCACAAGGCCCGTGGAGGAGTATGCCACCGAGGCGATATCGGGTAGGCCATCGCCGTTGAGGTCTCCAACGTCAATAGAGGTATATTCCCCTGATGTGGGCAGACCTGCGCTGTTTGCTGTCCATGATATTGGCGACGATCCGGAGCCGTAGTAGACCTTGATACCAAGTAGGTTACCTCTCGAATGGGTTATGGCCAGATCTAGACCGGATCCCTTGGTGAAGTTTCCCAGGAATAACCCGTTTGTCTGACCCGTTGTTAAAGGTGATGATATGCCTGATGTGGACCAGTTGCCTGAAGAGTGCTCCCAGGCCCCGACCCCCTTGATCGAGCCCGAGGCAGTACCCCACCCCTCGTTGCAGGCGTAGAGCTCCATGTTGCCGTCCCCGTCGGCATCGCCGAAAGCAACCCCTCCCCAGCTGTCCGCGGAGGGCAGCCCCGTCGATGTTGATGTCCAGGTGCCTGCACCGTTGCCCTTGTAAACGTAAAGGCCCTGTGTGGACCCGCTGTAATCCTCCCCTCCGAACGCCATGTCGATGTTGCCGTCCCCGTCGACGTCCCCTACTGCAATAGCATTATAGTCCCCACTGGTTGGAAGCCCTGATGCGTATCCCGTCTCGAGAGCATTGATGGGAACACCTTCGGCCTCATTATCGATCGATAAGGAAAATGAGATGATCATAAGCGATAGTGCGATGAAAATAGTTGCGTATTTCAAGTAAGTCCCCCACGGTACGGCGTTATTACCCTCTATCAAGGATGTACGTCCAAACCAACTTTTCGATTATTTAACCGTTTTGAGGGGCATCCCGTAAGAGGAATGTTACTTTCCCATCTGATAACCGGGTTATGCTATGAGGAACACCTTTGAGATCCTGTTACTCATCAAATAATTCTGAGGTAAATTACTTATAATCGTTCAATATCGCATTTCATGTGATCTCACGGGAGAGATGGGATATGGAAACAAGCCCGATCATCCAGTCGAAGAACCTCGTCAAGCATTACGATACCGGTTCAGTCGTTGTCAAGGCGTTGAAGGGCGTGGATCTCAAGGTTACCCGGGGAGAGATGGTAGCCGTGATGGGCCCCTCGGGCTGCGGGAAGACGACACTTCTCAACTGCCTCTCGGGGCTTGACGATATCACCGCTGGAAATGTATTCGTGGAGGGAACGGACATCTCCACGCTGAAAGACGACGTCAAGACCGAGTACAGGGCGCAGCACATGGGATTCGTTTTCCAGTTCTACAACCTGCTCCCCGTCCTCACAGCGGTAGAGAACGTGGAGATGGTCCTCCTGCTCAGTGGCGTTAAACCCAAGATGGCCAGGATCAAGGCGATCGAGGCTCTGGACACCGTGGGATTGACGGGATACGAGACCCACCGCCCCTCTCAGCTATCTGGCGGCCAGAGGCAGAGGGTCACCCTCGCCAGGGCACTGGTCAACGATCCAAAGATAGTATGGGCCGATGAGCCCACCGGCGATCTTGATCGGATGAACTCCAATGAGATCATGAACCTCATGGTGGAGCTCAACGAAAGGCTCAAGATGACCATTCTCCTGGTAACACACGATCCGGGTGTGGCCGCCAGATGCAGGAGGATCATCCACATGGAGGATGGCAAGATCGTCAAGGATGTCCCGATCACCGCGGAGGATGCCTTGAAGCATCCCAAGGAGGGTGATTACGACTGCAGGGGTGAGAGGGATACAGGGGCCGCCAGGATAAGCATGCAGCAGGAATCATCCTTGTGAGGGCGGTGTTGAGATGGGCTTTATGAGAAACCTTATCGATAAAGGATTGGGAATATTCACCATAATAATCCTCTTCTATCTTGTCGGTGTAGTTGTAGTCGCATTATATTTTCTACCATACATCGAAACGATCCTCAAGGTCATGGAGCTCAATGAGGCTGCAGCAATATTGAAGACGATCATGACCTTCTTCGCCTTTTTCCTGATGATGCTAACGCTGTTGTTCATCACGATCAGGGCTTTTATGAACCGCCTCCAGTTCAGGATGGGATTTCGGAACCTGATCCGTCACAAGGGAGATACCGTGATTGCCATTCTGGGCTTCATGATCGGCACATCCATCATCTGCTCCTCCATGGCCATCGGAGACACCATGAACAACATGATCGAGGACCTGATCTACGACGGCTATCATTACTATGATGAGTATATATATATCCAGGATGGGAACGGCGATCGGATATACATCAATGGATCCCTAGCCAACAACATGTCAGATCTCGCCTGGGACCTGAATGACGGGGGAGAAACGCTTGTCGATGGCGTATCATGGGAGGTCATGGAGACCGGATCGGTCATAGACCACCACACCGCCCTGTTCGAACCGATGATGTCCCTGCGGGCCTTCAGTGAGGCAAGTACTGATGCCTTCGGAGGCCTTTATATAGACGGGAACGAGGTGAATTACGACCTCGCCATGGATGAGGTCTACATGACCGCTGACGGTGCAGACCTCCTCGAGGCGAAGGTGGGCCACAGCCTCACCATTTCATCGGGACTTGTGATGAAGAATTACACGGTCAAGGGTATCGTGGACCAGACCGGGAGAGCCTCGACGTTCTTTGACGGAAATGCGCTGTATTTCTCCTTTGTATCCATCTGGTCCCTGTTCAACGTCACACCTGATCAAGAGGCTGACTACGGTATTGGGGAGGATTGGAGCGGCGGGTATTACAACGTGATGATGATCTCGAACGAGGGCGGGAGGGTCGGAGGAGCTGACCACTGTTCGGAGGTCATCGAGGAGCTGGAGGAGGATTACAGGGACCTGGAGCATCCCCTTGGACCCAACGGCAATTTCGAGTTCGTTGACGACAAGGCCACATCTGTTGAACAGGGAATGGAGGGGATCAAGATGTTCTCCCAGCTGTTTATGGTCCTTGGGACGTTTACGATAATTGCCGGTATAACATTGATCATCAACATTTTCGTGATGCTCTCGGAGGAGAGGAAGGAGGAGATGGGCATCTCCCGCGCGGTGGGAATGAAGAGGAAACACCTCTCACTGATATATCTGTTCGAGGGGACGTTATATTCCATCATTTCATCATTTGTGGGGGTCCTCCTCGGAGTCGCAACGGGTTACGGGATCATTTTCCTACTGCAGTGGATATTCGATGCTATGGGAATGGGAATGCTTGACATCCTTGGAAGCTATCAGGTGACGCCTCTCTCACTGATACTCTCCTTTGTTGCAGGATTCTCCATCACGATAGGGACCACGATCTTCATCACAAGGAGGATCTCAAGGCTCAACATCGTCTCGGCGATCAGGAACACGCCCGTACCCATGGAGGAGTCGAAACTGGTGGCGTGGGTTCAGGAGCTGCTCCATGTCAGGGATATGGAGAACAGAAAGGGCGATGGAAGCCTGATGGCAAAGGCGGTTGAATATATTTTCAACAGGATGACCTTCCTGGGAACCTGGTCCATCATATTCGGCCTTCTGCTCTTTTTCTGGGGTATGGGAATGGAGACCCAGTGGAACACCTACATGGGCCTTTCACTGCTGCTCATAGGGGCAAGTCTGATGCTCAAGTATTTCCTCAACGAGAGGTTGACATACAGCATAGCTGCCTCGCTTATGCTGGCCCTGTGGATCGTCCCGATCCCTACATTTGTCGAATACTCAAGTGATATGGAGATGTTCATTCTCTCCGGCATATTCCTGGTGACCTCAGGTGTCCTTCTCCTGGTATGGAATACCGATCTCATACTATGGGTGGTGGAGAGGATGGTCACGTTAATAGGCATCTCCCCGGCATCGATCAAGATGTCCATCTCCTACCCGATCAAGAAGAGGTTCAGGACCGGCGTTACAATCTTCATGTTTGCACTGATAATCTTCACGATAACCACCATGTCCATGATCGTTGCCTTGTTCAATGTCAACATCGAGTCATTCGAGAAGTCCATAGGGGGTGGATACGATATAATCGCAATCTCCGCCGTTGGCATAGATGACCTTGAAGCAACAATAATGATGGAGGATCCCGATAGTTTCGGGTCTATCAACTGGGATAATTCGGTCTCCATCTCCATGGGAATACTGAATATGAACTTCACCAGCCCGTTTCATGGGGGTGGTGAAAATTCGAACCTGGAAAAAATGTACCAATGTGCCGGAGTATCGGACAAGTTCATACAGCGAAATACTTACGGTTTCATCGAAGTGGCCTGGGATATCATCGATAAGGATGGAAATGCGGAACGTACGGACAGATATGTTTGGGAAACGCTGAAAGGTACAGATTTCATTATTATGGACGGCAGCCTATCCAGTGAAAGTGGAATGGGCCCACCTGGCCTGAGCCTGATGGACCTGGGGGATGTTATCACCCTTAAGTCCATTGACGGCATGTTCTACAACAAGACGGTCATAGGCTTCACCGAGCAATTCGGGATCTCGGCCGTTTTCATGTACGATGATGTTGCAGCGGAGGAGTTCGGGGTCACCGACAAGACCATACACCTGATCCAGACAAAGGATGTGGATGAAAAGGACGATTTCGCCAATGGTCTGAGAAGATCGATGTTCAAATACGGTTTCTATACGATCATCATCGAGGAGGTTGTTGGTGACATGCTCAAGGCGCAGAACGCTTTCTTCGACCTGTTCAACGCCTTCTTATCACTTGGCCTTGTTATTGGCATCGTCGGCCTCGGCATCGTCACCCTCCGCTCCGTATACGAGAGGCGTCACGAGATCGGTATGATGAGGGCGATAGGATTCAAGAGAAAACAGGTGGTGGTCTCCTTCCTTGGTGAATCCGCATTCATCGCCGGCTCCGGCCTGCTGACCGGGACGATACTGGGGATCGTTGTGGGCTGGATCATCTGGAGAGATGGAATGAGCGATCTGCTTCCCGAGTTCGGGGTTCCATGGCTGAAGCTCACCTTGATTGTGCTTACAGCGCTCTTCTTCGCGCTCATATCCTCGATACCTCCTTCGCTGAAAGCTTCCAGGGTGTCTCCTGCAGAGGCCCTCAGGTATGAGTGATCGTATAAAGGAGGCCATGAGAACCGGACGAACATCCATCTGTTCAGCATGTAGCATGTTCAACGTTCGTACTACAAGCCTTTTAAAGGGGTTCACTGCCTTTTTTCGTATAGAAGGAAAGTGATACCTTGTTTCGCAGGTCTGGAAAAAAGTTACTCACGTTGGTCTCCATCATCGTAATTTCGTCGTTCATTTTCCCGGCTATTCCCGTTGATGGAGACGGGTGCTATATCCCGGCCAGGCCGGATATCGCCGTCTCGGAACCGGGACAGAAGGCGGTGATCGCCTGGAACGGCACACATGAGAGGATGTACCTCTCCGTGGATATCTGGGCCGAGGAGCCCACTGAGGGCCTTCATGTTGTGCCATTTCCAACAAGGCCTACAGTTGCCCTGGGCAATGTCTCCGTATTTGAGAATGCGACGGAGGAGTTCACAGATACGGTCCATATAGTAAGGAAATACGGATGGGATTATGATGGCTCCGCGGGAGGAGGTAACTCGGACAACCCTATCGATATAGAGTTCCACGACATCCTGGGCGTTCATGACCTGACGGTTATCAAGGTAAAGGACGTCGACGGATTCAGGAAGGAGATAGATTCCATCCTCCTCTCATTGAACATATCCATGGAAAGCTGGCCTGATGGATTGGATCAGGTCATCTGTAATTACACGAGCCGTGGTTTTCCATACTTTGCGATCGACCGTTTTTCCGTGGAACCCGAGGAGCTGTCAATTGATCCGATCGTCTACCAGTTTGAAACGGATAGGGTGGTCTTCCCGCTCGAGATATCGTCCCCGCTTTCTGGTTTTTCCACAATAAAACTGAGCATAATTACACCTGAGAGCATTCCCCTCGATCTCTCGGGAGCGGACAGGTATTTCGGGATTCTGATGGAGGGGCGGCTGTTATTGGATCAGGTATTGCGGATCGATCCCACCCTGGCCGATATGTTCGATTCCTGCTGTTTTGCCATCTTTCTGGAGGGGAAGGTGGACCTGAGCAAGCTCAGGGGAGACCTTGTGCTAGAACCTTTCCAGAATGCATCATGGATGCTTCTAAGTGATCGCATGGAGGTGTCCTTCTATACCGATGAAAACGGGATCGATCGTTCGGCAATGTTCCTGTGGTCCCATATCAATGATGATACGTCGGGCAGGATGGCATCTGCAGAGACCGGTGAAATATTATGGGAAGAGCAGGATTTGTTCAGGACCGATGAAGAGGGAGGTTATTGCAATGGGATCATTCTGGAGGATCTGGACGATGATAACGTTCCGGATCTGATAGTGCTGGAGTTGATCTCAGGAAATCAGTCCGTATCCCGTTTCGACGGAAGGGACGGAAGCCTGATCTGGAGAACCTCCCTGCCGATGATGCTAACAACCTGTCACATGACAACAGAGGATGAGGATGGAGAGGTCCTTCTTGTCATCCCCTCTTATTATGGTGTTGCTTCCATACGTCTGGAGGATGGGTCCTTGACCTATATCGATTCTTTATCTGATGTGTACATCCACTCCATCGACCTAGATCGAGCGGGTTTGATCTCATCGCCGTCTGGGGATATCCTGATCCTTCCTGACACCTGGAACGATCATCTCGCCTTGATGGATCCAAAAACCCTTGAGTTGATCCTCTGCGAGTATGGATATGGATATCTGGACCATTTCTTCTACAAGAAGGATAACAGGGAGCTGATCCTGTGTCAAAAGGGGGAGTCCCTCTTATTATTGGACCCCCAGAACGGATTCCTCGTAGAGGAGCTCAACGCGATCGAGGGGAGATATGTCGACCATTATTATGAGGATGGCGATCATTTTCTGATCTTCCTCAAGGACCGCAGGACCGCCGTGAAGTTCGACCTTACACATAACAACATTGCATGGAGGACGACCTTCATGAAGATGGAGGGGGACTACGGTTATCTTAGGCTCCACACAGACGATATCATTGGTGATGATCGACTCGATATTATGCTTTATTACGATCACCCGCATCTTGGTTGGTCCAGTTATTATTCCAATGCTGATGAGAATTCCGTGTACATGGTTGTTCTGGATGGAGCCGATGGTTCGCCGATCCTTACAGAACATAGAAGGGTATTGCACCCGGGGCTCGATCTCGACGGGGACGGGGAGATGGAGGTGTTGATGGATTCACCTGATGAGGTCCAGATAGTGGATCCCGAAACCGGCCTGGTTGAGAAGTCGTTCGTAAAGGAACACGTTGATGCCCTTGTCAGATGCCCTATCGTTGAGGATCTGAACGATGACGGGGTTGAGGATCTCGTTCTGGCCATGTTCGGTAAAAGCTGGTATGGCTACCATTATGGATTGGCTGCCGACGAGCTGGTGGTAATAGATGGGCAGTTGTGTGAGCAATCCGGTGAGATAGAGGTCACGGGTTCAATACGAGATATCGATGTCATTGACCCTGTAGATGGGGGAAACAGCTTGCTGCTCCAGATGGGAGATCAGGTTCTTCAATTCCTATTTTTCATGGATCTGGACCTCCATGCCGGCTCAAATATAGTTGACAGGGGGGAGGGTACGACATTGATCCTGTCGGCAAGAGATGGTAGCGACCCCATGGAGGGTTACCAGGTAACATGGTCCTCCACCAGTGAAGGGGACCTCTTCTCCACCACGCAGGAGTGGATGCCGGGGTTGTATATCGCCCATTGGACCCCATCGTCCGATCTTGTCGGAGAGGTGGAGATCACCGCAATGATCCGTTCCGGGGATATGCTGATCCACTGGGAGACGAACACGACCATCACGGTGAACGGTGACGTGGAGAGGGTCCTGCCGGAATGGCTGGAGTTCAACACCTGGCTGTCCCCTGATGACAGGTTAACACCCGGTAACAGCACATATGCCTTCGTCTCGGTCCAGGGGGTCGAGGGGGAGGTGTACAACATCTCCGTTGAGGAGGTTCGGGGAGATGGGACCATCGCAGGGGGGATGCTGGTCTCCAATAACGTATGGGCATACAGATACTGGCCCTGTGGTGAGGCTGGAACAAGGAGCCTTCTGGTCAAGGTATCTCACGGAGATGACCTGCTGTTTGTGGATGTATTAACCGTTGAGCTGATCGTTCCGGAGGCGGAGGAGCCGATACTCGATCCTCCCATTGAGGAACCACTCCGGGAGGTTCCTCCGAAATTGAAGCTTCTCAGCAGAACGGCCTATCCCGGATCGATGCTCTCACTTCTTGTCCTCTCCGACGAGGACCTGACATTGTATTATTTCGAGGCAACGGACCACGATGTGGGAGGTTTCTTCACTCCCGTGGAACAGGTTGTGGAGGGGATATGGTCCTGCCACTATCTGGTTCCCGAGATCGAGGGGTCTCTCCTTTTAACGATACGTATCATGGACAGTAACGGACCTGCATGGTTGATGGAGGATACATTTCAGGTGATATCGAGGCCGACAGTAGAAGTCCCCTCCACCGTGGAGCCCTCATTCTCGATGTCCCGGCGGTATACCTCGGAGGGGGATGAAAGCACAATCAAGATATCCCTGAACGACGAGATGGGGGAGGTGCCGATCACAACCTTCGATCTGCTGAGCATACCAGATGGAACTTCCCTCGTCTCGATCCAGCTGGAGGAGGACCACCTGGTCCTGGTTATGGTCTCCGATGGTACGTCGGGAGGCCAGATCGAGATCCAACTTGCAGATGGTTTGGACAGGTCCGCCAACCTCACCATTGACCTGATGTGGTCGATCACCCCGAACCTGCATGGGTCCGGATATGATCTTTTAGAAGATTACGACGAATCACCAAAGGGTCAGGAAGGTCTGGGTGAGATCGGCCCGCTGATGGTTATTTTCATATCCGCTGTCACCCTGATCCTTGGAATGGTCATTATTCTTCTCATCAGGAGAAGGGAGACGGAATAATTACGCCGGGGGGGCAGGGAAGTTAAATATGTGAAACCTTCATCCATTCCGGATGAGGTACGGGGTCCGGTACAAAACAGCCGCTACATTCCTTCTGATCTTGCTGTTACTGGGGGCCATGGGGCCCATCGTCATCGATCTCTACGAGGAGGAACCCCCCTCTATGGAGTTCATCCGGGAGTACGACCTTCCGGAGCTGGAGGGCCTCAACTCGTCGATCATGGATTCTCTGACCCTCGCCGGGGATTACCTGCTCAACCATCTGGATGGTCAGGGGAAGTTCGATTATCTTTACAATGCCTCCAGCGGAAAGAGCGTCGGAGGATACAACGTCCTCCGCCATGCGGGGACGTCCTACTCCCTCGCCCTGGTATTCAAATACACGGGGGAGGAGAGGTTCTTCAATGGAACCATGCTGTCAATAAACTACCTCTCTTTCAAATATCTTCATTTCGAGGGAATGGGCCCGTCGAGGTTCGCCTACATCGAATCGGAGGGCCGTAAAAAGCTTGGAGGGGCAGCCCTTTCCCTTCTGGCGCTTGTAGAGGCTCAGAAGGTGTGCCCCTCGTTGGACCTTGCAGATGAGATAAGGGGCCTTGCCGACTTCATTTTAAAGATGCAGTACGAGAACGGGTCCTTCCGGTGCTATTTCAGGGCGGAGGATCGACACAATGATTACTATCCCGGGGAGGCCCTCCTGGCCCTGGCGAAGGTTCACGATCTAACGGGGGAGGGGAGATACCTGACCTCACTGGAAAGGGGATTGGATTTCTATGTTGAATACTACAGCAGGGGGCGGTATACCGCATTCACGCCCTGGGGTACGGAGGCGATGGTATACGCCTACGAACACCTGGAGAACTCCTCCTATGTGGACCTCTGTTTCAGGATGGCCAACAGATGTATGGCAGGTCAGATAGGGCCCTGGGAGGGTGTGGACCCTTCGGTGGTCGGGGCATTCTCCTACGACCCCAGGGCGAATACTGCCAGCAGGGCGGAGGGGGTCGTGGATTCCTACCTGCTTGCCTCGATAATGGGGGATAACTTGAGCATGGAGCGCTATGGAAAAAGCGCGGACTCATCTTCCGGTTTCCTGATGTACCTTCAGCTGAACGAAACGGACGTTTACGGATTTGAGGACCCCGCCATGTCCGTCGGAGGGTTTCCTGCCTCATACGATGACCTGAACATAAGGATCGACTACGTTCAACACGCCGTGGTGGTCCTGGTCAAGGCGATGGTGTACAGGACCGCACCCGTACACATCTGATGTTGTCTTATTTGGTCCAGTATGGATCTCTGAGATCCTCGAAGGCCGTGGTCGCCGCCACCGCTCCCTCGGCCGCCGCGACGACAACCTGCTTGAGGCCCCCCGTCACGTCCCCTGCTGCGTATATTCGAGGCATGGAGGTCCTTCCCTCCCTGTCTATCTTGACGTAGCCGTCCTCGTCCAGGTTCAGGCCAAGTGCCTTTGCAAGCTCGTTGTTCGGGATCTCACCCACCGCGATGAACGATCCGCCTGTCTCGAAATCCGTGATCTCTCCGGTCTTGACGTTTCGCAGCCTGGCAGCCTTCAGGGTCTCCTCTCCGATGAACTCCTCAACTACAGATCCCATGATGGTATCGATCCCCGCCTCCTTCACCTGATCCTGGAGCCTCTTCTCGGCGCGGAACGAGTCTCTTCTATGGACCAGCGTTACATCACATTCTATGTTGTTGAGGTAAACCGTGTATTCCAGGGCCGTGTTCCCGCCGCCAACCACGAGGACCTTCTTCCCCTTGAAGAAGAAGCCGTCGCAAGTGGCACAGTAGCTGATACCTTTCCCGATGAACTCCTCCTCTCCCGGGGCGCCCAGTTTCCTGTGCTCTGCGCCGGTCGCCAGTATGACCGCCTTGGTCCTGATATCCCCTTCAACGGATCCCAGAACGAACAGGTCCCCATCCTTCTTTATGGAGGTGATCTCCGTGAACTCGACGATCTGGGAGTACTGCTCCGCGTGCTCCCTCATCTTCATCGTCAGGTCCTGTCCTGAGATCTCCTTCTCCCCCGGCCAGTTCTCGATGAGATATGAAAGCGCCATCTGTCCCCCCGGCATCATCTTCTCGAGGATGGCCGCCTTCACGCCGGACCTGCCCGCATATATGCCCGCCGCGAACGCAGCAGGGCCTCCTCCAACTATCGCAAGTTCAAATTCCCTGTAAGCCATCTCAAACACCTTTCCTGTGGACAGGGAGAAAAGCACCCTATAATATCTTTTGCGATTGATATATCAGGGTAGAGGCACTCAATTTCCCCATCCTTAAGGGTATGAAAACAATTCCACATAAATTGGGCAAAAAAATATATAATCCAGGATGCTAACTAGTGATGCGTTCTATGTATATTGGAGTCGTTATATCGAGGTAGATCACCATGAGACGTATTGCCATGATAGTAATAGCCCTAGCACTCATGTCCAATGTGGGGATCGGGTTATACCAGAACAACAGCAATATAACGTCACCGGGAACGGGTGATGGTGGGGATGGCCCGGAGGATGAGAATCCCGTATCTGATATCGTTGAGCTGGTGGTCCCCGATATTCGAATAGGCG
>JAUVCY010000045.1 GCA_030595585.1 Thermoplasmatota archaeon | reverse complement strand
CTCTGTCAAGCGGGGAGAAAAATGAGCGGGGAAAAGTTCGATGAGGGACTGGTGAAGAGAAGAAGGATATCCGGCATCATCCTGATGATAGTCGGATTTCCCAACTTCCTCATGGCAATGATGACTGCTTTGGGGGGCTTTATCCTCGCCGGGGTCCTTATATATGCGGTAATAAAAATGCAGGAGTCCAGTGGTGACGACGCTATCAGGGACCTCTGTATCATATTTATTGCAATATTGATCATAATGATCATCATCGCGCTGATAATCATTTCGATAATTGCCTTCTTCTTTGCGCTGGGTGTGGGCGGCCAGACGATCGGCGGATACTACGGATACAAGGGAGTTCATTTCTACAGGGCGGCCCTGTTGGCCTGGATCGGAACGATATTCTCCTTCCTGGGAGGGATTGCCATAACCCTGATAGGCATATCCGCAGATAGTGCGAGCACAGGGGTGAGGGCGGCCCTGATAGGATTTGGCGTTTACGAATTGATCAGTTCCCTCATTGCTGGAATCGCTGCGGTCCTGATGATATCTGCCAAAAGCACATTTAACACCGCAGAAAAGAAGGAAAAGAAGAATAGGGATAAGAAGGGGAAAAGTGAGAAGAAATATAAGAAAAAGCGGGAGAAGAAGTGAACCAAGGAAGTTCTGGATCACTCAATATTTCCTTTTTTCCAGAGCGCGGCGAGCTGGCCGCAGTTGCTCCCTATCTCATTCTCGCGAAGGTCTCCGATGCTCACCACGACGTCGAAACCATTCTCCCTCAGGATCGAGATCGCCGGGATCTCCTCCTCGGACAGGTTCTCCCGGACCATATCGTTCCTCCTGGCGTGATCCGTGGGGTTGACGGGGGTCACCTTGACCATGAACACATCCGGGTCGAACAGCTCTATCAGCACCCAGGGGTCAAAGCTGTTTTCCTCTGCCAGGGCGAAATTGAGGGATACCTTCCTTCCGCCGACATAGAACCGTTTACCGTAATCGGCCATCTCCCCGAGAGACCACCTCTGGATGGGCATGATCCTGTTCCTCTGCCGTTCATCCGTGGAATGGAGGGAGAACTGGAGCTGGAAATTTCCCATGAAATGGTCTCTGTTCAACCGTGCGATCTCATCGAAGAACCTATCTGTCCCACGCGGGGCCACGGTGGAGATGCAGGGCATGAGGCCGGGAGCATCGTAATTCTCGATCATCATCTCAATGGCCCTTATCACCTCGATATTGAGGGCTGGCTCGCCCATCCTGGCGAACTGGACCTTGAACTTTCTTGTCGGAACAACACCATCGGGAAACCTCCTTCTGATGATGTGGTCCACCTGGGATATCAGCTCCTCTGCGGTGGGATCGCCCAGGTAATATCCTGCCGTATCGCACATGAGACACTTGACGGGACACCCGAACTGGGAGGAGATCACGATGACCCATTTCTCGTTTATGCCCGGGCTGTCCGAGAGCGAATCCACGAATTCCAGAATGTGATCCCCGCCGCGGTAGGTTGCCGCGAAAACGGTTGCCAGATCGCTAATTCCCCTCTCAAGGACTACGTTCAATGGTCACTCACCTCAAGCCTATGTGCATCGCCGCTGCGAGGCCCATCCCCGCCGCAAGCGTCGCCTGTCCGAAACGACCCAATACTGCATCCCCTATTATATATAACCCCTCGATGTCGGTCTCCCCACAGGGGAGCCGAACCTCGCCGATATCCAGATGGCGGACGAGGTCCAGATCCGGTTCCCTCCCAATGAAAACGGCCACATGGTCATACTCCGATCCTTTGTGGGAATAGCCAGTCCCTACCTTCTGGATCCCATGGAGAACTCCTTTTTCCATGAGTATTCCATCACTCTCCATCTTCTCCCCCAGCATGGCATTTGCCCTGATCCCCTCCCGGTAGAGCAAGGTCGGATGGGCCCCCGCCCTGCGGAGCCGAATGCAGTTGTCAAGGGCGATATCACCCCCTCCTACCACGAGAACTCTGGACCCACTGTGTCGGGAAGCGTCCTCGATAAAATAGAGCGCCCCCTCCAGGGGGATCCTTCTGGGCGTCGTACCGGTCGCGACGATCAGGTGCGAATATCTCTCGTCACCGAAAGGTGTGTTCAGTAAAAATCCCGCCTCGGCCCTCCGGACCGATCCCACCTTCTCATGCCTGAGGTCCACACCCATCTCGAGAAGGTGCTGCCTGAACTTCAGGCAGATGGAATGTCCATCCAGGCCGTTATAGCCCAGGTAATTCTCCACACGGTTGGCATATCGGAGCAGCCCTCCTACCTGACCTCCCTCGAACAGCGTGCACCCGACCGACTCCTTCTTCAACTGCACTGCAGCTGCGATCCCTGCGGGACCCGCCCCTACAACAGCGACACTGCCTTTTTCCAGGTCATCACCTCCCCGAAACCCTCTGATATCACGCGAAGAGAAGCGGTATGTCTGGCTTCTGTGGCAGTTGCAGTGCAGTCCGCCAGAAAATACACGCGAAAGCCTTTCATGAAAGCATCCCGCGCGGTGGTCTCACAGCAGAGGTCCGTCATCACCCCTGCGATCAGTATGGAATCTACCCCCTGACCCCTCAGCCTCTGATCCAGGTCGGTCCCCATGAACGCCGAATACATGGTCTTCTCGAGGATCTCATTGGCGCCGGGCTTAAAAGTGTCCACGATCTGTGCATCCTCATCGGTAATGGGATCCTTCCACCAGACGTTCATCAGGTTCTCCTCTCCAGGGTCCTGAACGTGTCTGGTGAAGATAATGGGGCCCTTGAAGGAGCCGATCAGATCCTTGATGGGGCCGATGATCGATCGGCCGGAAGGAATAAAGGCGCGGCCTTCCTCGAGGAAGAGCTTCTGCATATCAAGTACAAGGAGGGCAGCTTTGCGCGGTTTACCAGGCCATCTCCTCCGGCTCCGGAGGGAAGACACCCATCCCTCCGCCTTTAGCGTAATATCTTCCTTGGAGGCATACATTTCTGCTCTCATCGGCCCCCAATGGGATACGTCCGATATTAATCCTTATAATCATACGATAAGTTTAATATCCGACCCACCCAAAAGAGGAACTACTAAACCATCCTTGTTGCTCTCCCCACGGAGAGACGTAATGCCAGGACCCCATGAGGAACTTCAGCAACTTGATCCGTCCGACAGCATGAAAAGGACGATAGAGGTCGTAGACCTCCTGCTGGGACAGATAGAGGAGGAGGAGGAGGGAAAGGGGGACGGCGAGGCAGTCAGCAGGGCTCTTGGACTGATAGCTGAGAAGGAGAACGAGGCGGTATCGTACTACATGAGGCCGTTGGACAGCGACGAGATATACAACAGGCTCATCAACCTGCATGAGTCCAGGGGCGAGATGGATGCGGCCGATCACTACAAATCAATGATAGACCAGAGGAGGGCCCGAAAATGGACCCGTTATGGGGACCTTCACTCCGTTCTGGGGGACAATACCCTCGCCGTGAAATACTTCGAACGGGCCCTGTTCTACGGGCCGAGGGACGACGTTGTTGATGAGGTGAGAAAGGCCCTGTCAAAAGCTGGAAAGAGGGTTGATAAGGCGGGATCCAGGCTCCCCATCACATTGAAGAAACTGGAGGGCCGCCCCTCCGATGTAAAGCTGATCGGAGACGCGGCAAAGTACCTGATAGACCTCAATATGATCGAGGAGGCCATCGATACGAACGGGAAGATCCTCAAGCTGGCCCCGGCCGATTTCGAATCCCTGCACAGAGAAGGATGCCTCCAATTCCTGGTGGGGAATAGAGAGGAAGCCATGCAGATCTTCTCCACATTGAAGGAGGATAATCCAAATTCCACCAAGGCCAAAAGCGCGTATAACTGGACCAGGGATCTTCTCAACGGCGATGTGAGCGTGGATTGATCACTTTCCCTTCTTCACCAGATAATTGGCCTTTCTTGAAAAGAGCAGCGATTTCTTGTATTCTCGCAGGGCGAACGCCTCTTTCGCCCTTGTGTAGAACCCATTGGCCTCTGAAACGTCATTGTCCTTTTTCTTGGCTGCCAGAATTTGGACATGGGCGCTGTTGAGCTCATCAAAGGCCTTGTCATGAAGGGATTGCTGATCCAGGTCCGCAAGGACTATCCTGGAGAGAGTGACCACCTCCCTGCCCTCGTCGAACTGGTCGTTGGAGAAGTGGTCCTTCGCCATGTTGATGGAAAGCTCGGCCTTGGAGGTGTCGATCCCCTTCTTCTTGAGGTCCTGCATCCTCAGGGTCAGGTCGCGAACCGCCTCCTCGCCCTGCATGGATCGGAAGACGTAGAGGAACTGCTGGATGTTCTGAATATCCAATTCCTCCACGGCACTCTGTGCATCCTTGGCAAGTTTCTGGGCACCCTTGTATCTCTTCTGATGAAAGCTCTCCCTTGCCTGGTCGAGCTTGATGTTGGCCGGCTCCAGCTTCTGGCTGATCCCGGAAAAGTTCTCCAGCAGGTACTTGATCATCGCCTCCGTGAACTCCATGATCTCCCTGCAGGACTCCCTTAGATTTCTCCTCACAACGTCCTTGATGGACTCGCGGATCGCATTGAGCAGCTTACTTGCGGGCTCCAGCTTACCACTTTCCAGTGCCAGCTGTGCCTTTGAGAACAGGGATTCAGCGTGTGTGACGTCGGACCCCATCGCCTTCAGTTTGTTGATCATGTTCCTTGTCGTGGAGAGCTCCTTCCCCAGCGCCTCCGTGTCCTCCACCTTGTCGAGGTCGGCGATCATATCCATTGCGCTGAGTGCGGCCCTATCCGCCCTGTCGAAGTCGTTGGACCTGAAGAGGGTTCCCGCCTCCTTCAGGATCAGGTTTATGCCCTCATCCCCCACCCCTTTTTCCTTGAGGTCCTTTACCTTTCTGGAAGCCCCTGCGATATGCTTCCTTGCAAGTGTCTCCATCAGGGCTTTGCTCTCATCGATGATCCTGATGGAGGTCTCTTCGAGAAGTTCCCGCATCTCCTCGGGGTCGCTGGAATCATCAGAGATCATCTTCTTCAGCTTCTTGAGGGTTGTCACCAGCTTCTTGGAGGACTTCATGCCGAGCCCCTTGAGCTCCTTCCTCCTGCCCCTGAGGAACTTGAACTCCCCCTTGAGCCCTTTCTTCTCCTGGACCCTGCGGAGCTCCTCTCCGAGGTCAAGGATCGAACTGAATGTGGAGATGGCCTTGGCATCATCTCCTACATCGTAAGCCTCCATCCCCTCCTTGTACATCTTCTCGAGGGAGGTGATATCCACGTCGCTGTCCAGGAAGCTGTCAAGGTACTCCTTGATCCTGGGGACATATCCCTCGGCGGTCATCTTGTTGTAGGAGTTGAGCTTGGCCTCGGCACCGGTTATCGCGACCTCTATCCACGATGTGGCATCGTCAAGGTTTCCCTGCTCCATCAACCCCTCTGTCTGCTCGAGGACCATCCTCTCCTCTTCGGTGGATATGCCAATAGGCTCCATCTGCTCTATCAGTTCGTTCAGGGTTGTCCTCTTGGTGAGGTATTCGCTGTGGGTATGGGCGTTTATGGTATCATCGAGTATGTTCCCGGCATTATCCGATATATCCTTGGCTCCGTCAAGGTCCCCCGTATCGTACCTCTCCGAGGCCCTGTTCAGCATATTCATTACCTTGGAGGTGTCTATCCCGATCGTATATGCCTCCATCGCCCTGACCTTAAGGGCCGATATAGCCTTCTCTACCTTGCTTATCAGGTAAGGGGTCTGATTCTTCAGCATTGACTGTTCCAGGTCGCTGTTGATCTGATCACACCGCTCCAGATCGCCCTCGCTCAGCGCCTGTCTGAACTGTTGGATAAGCTCCCTCTCCCTTGTGGTATCCAACCCCATCTCCTTCATGTTGTTCAGAAGGATCTCCGTCGTCTGGACCGAGCTCTCCATCAGCCCCATCCGCATCGACAATCGCTTATCGTTGATATCCTTCTTGATCCCCTCAAGCAGGTGCTCGGCCTGATCGTATTCTCCCTTTAACATCAGCTCCTCTGCCATGGAGAATATTCCAAGTTCGTTCGAGATGTCCAGGTTCTCGGACTTGGAGATCTCCAGGAGGGACCTGACCTCCTCGTGATAGGAATTGGCTACCTCACGCCTTCTCATCGATTCCCGGTCCTGTTTCGACCTGTCGAGGAATTTGTAAACATTGTCCAGAAGGGTGAAGGAATCCTTGAAATCCCCCCTCTCGAAGGCATCCCTGGCCATGTTGATGTTGTCGTCTGTAAGGCCCACCTCGATATTCAGGTCGTCTGCATCCCTCAGCAGGGTCTCGACATCCTGGATCCTCGTATTGTACTGTTCCTTGAAGTGGTTCTCCTTTCTAACCTTGACCTCATCCTGGGCCTGGTTAACGAAATCAAGTGCGTCGTCATATTCCTGTCTGCTGAACGAATCCTCTGCCTCGTTGAGCAGCTCTTTGACCTCGAACAGCTCAATTCCCTCGCCAATGGCCTCATCGATCTCCTTCTTCACATCAACAAGCGTGTCCGGGATCGTGAGAGAGACGTGGCTCTTGAACAGTTCGTCCGACACATCGGTGGCCTTCTGAAGGTTCGAGAAAGCTCCGGAGAGATCACCAGTGGATTCCATCTGGGAGGCATAGTCCATGTACATCTTGATCGGCTCCGTATCTATGCCGGTAGCCTCCATCTGGTCCATCGTTTGAAGGACCTTCTGCATCTCCGAGGGGACCCTCTCCTTGAGGAAAACCTCCTTTGACTGGCCCAGTTTCTCACGGATATCAATGGTAAGTGAATATGCTTTCTCGTAATCCTCACCCATGAAGGACCTCTCCGCCTCGATCAGAAGTGTCTCCAGCTCC
Source organism: Thermoplasmatota archaeon (assembly GCA_030595585.1). Lineage (GTDB taxonomy): Archaea > Thermoplasmatota > Penumbrarchaeia > Penumbrarchaeales > Penumbrarchaeaceae > JAGLEG01. The sequence continues at coordinate 2,638 of JAUVCY010000045.1, read as the reverse complement.
ATTGAATCAAGGCCTATCTCCTTCACCTCAAGGATCTCCTCCTTGAGCTGGGTTATCCCGTTCATGGAAGATTCGCTGAAGTAGGCATTTCGGTTCCCCGCCACCGAATCGCGGGCCTTCCCGACAACCTGATCCACCTCATCGAACCTATCCTCCTTGAAGAGGACCTCCGCCTCCGATATCAGGGAGTTCGCCTCGGTGATGTCCAGACCATATTCCAGGGACTCCTCCACGTAGCCTTTCAACCCCTCTATCTCGTCCTTCAGGATGCCCCTTCTTCTCTCCATCCACCTCTCCTTCACCTGGGTCTCCACCTTGGTCGCCAATCTTGCGGCGGGAGCAAGGTCTCCCGAGGAGAGCATCTTCTTTGCACTGATCAGGGATTCTCTCTCATCATCCACCGGAACTCCAGCCCTCTTGGCCTCATCGAACATGAACTCCGCAGAGTTGATCAGGTTCTCGATCCTACCCAGTTCAACTTCACCATCCAGATGGGATATGTTCTCCCTTATGCCTCTCAGTGTCTCTCCCGAGCCCACATAGTCCTTGTCCCTGTATCTCTTTCCCGCATTATTCAGCTGGTCGAACAGTGAGTCGGCCTCGACCCCCTTTGACCTGAGGCCCTCGATCGAGGTCCGGATATCGCTGTACCACTCATCGTAGTGATCCCTGAAGTACTGTGAGGACTCCCTCTCAAGGTCTGACCTGATATCACTGAGCTCGCTGTTGAAGCTGTCATCATTGATCTTGCCGATATCCGCCTCCAGGTGATCCAGTCGGTCGACATATTCCAACTCCTTGGATTTGCTCAGGCCGATCGTGTCGATGATCTCCAGGATATCCGTTCGCTCTTTTTCCATACCTCTCTTTCTGACCTCCACCATCCTCTCCCCGAGCATATCCTTGGACCTTTCAACGATCACCTCTATCTCACCGGGTGGCATCTCCTCCATCAGGAACATATCCTCGGCCTCGAGGATCATCTCCTTGATCTCCACCATCTCAAGGTCCTCGTTGAGCAGGCTCTCGTACTGGGACAGAAGGGAACCGTAACCATCTTTAACGGTTACAAGCCTCGTTTCCATGTCCCTCTGCTGAAACATCTCCTCGGCCAGGTCCAGGTACTCCATCGCCTCGGAGATCTCACTGCCATCAAGGGAATCCCTGGACATCTGGATCAGGTCCTTGATCTGGGCACCCTCCTGCCGATCTGCGATCACCGAGCCCGCAACGGCACCTTCAAGCGAGCCCATCCGGTCCTCGATACCGCCCCTGAAATTATCGTATACGAGGGCCTGACCCTGGGAGAAGAGCATGTCGCTGTCCTCCAGGAGTTTCTTGGGTGAGATCAGGGTCTTCTCCTCTTCGATCCTCCCTACCCTCTCCTCCAGGTCAGACAGGTCCATCATATCGCCGTATCGCTGGATCATGTCCTGGACGTTGATGATGTTGATATTCCCCTTTCGCCTGATGTATTCCGTCTCGAACCTGGAGACCGACCTGTCCACCTTGGCCACGGTTTTTTTGATCTCCTTGTACTTCTTGGGATCAAATGAGATCTCCAGGCTCATCAGCTCCCTCTCAAAATCATCGGCGTCCAGGCCGTACTGCTTGAACTCCTTTATGATCTCCATCAGCTTTCCCATATCCTCCTTCAGAACCTTGAACCGGTCCTGAACGACATCATCGGAAAGTTCGGAGGTGACCTTGGTGTACAGCAGGTTTGCATAGACGAGTAGATTATCGATATCACCTTTCTTTGCGTAGGTCCAGGCCTTCTTGTAGTACTTCCTTGCATCCTTCAGTGGTGCCGGAGATTCCGCCACCACCTTGAAGGATTCAACTCCTTTTTCGAAGCCGTTCCACGCTTCCATCAATATGACATCGTTCATTCCCTTGAGGTCTTTCTCAAGCCTGCCCATGATCCTTGATGATATCGCCTCAACGCCCTCCAACTCACCCTTCTCCAGTTTTCCTTCCAGTTTCCTGATCTCCTTTGACAGGAACTTGTCCGAGATCTTCTTTTCCCCGCATATCTCCATGCCTTTTTGGGCCAGTGATAGGGTTATGGCAACCTTCTCTTTCTCCCACCTGGCCGTAATATCATTGAGCCTGACATCCAGCTTTTCCCAGATCTTCCCTGCATCATCCGAACCCGATCTCAACGATTTCTCGTACGCCGTGATGTCCTTTTTGATGGACCCGGTCTTTACCTGAAGGTTCTTCAGGAGATTGAACCTATTATCCACCTCTTCGGATGTGGGAAGATCATCCTCCACGGGGGTTTTTGGCGGTTCCTCTTTCCTCTTTTTCCGGGCCATGTTAAACACCCAATCCAACGGTCCTATCAGGCATCATCAGAGTATCGACGCCTTTCCCCACATCTACCGATCGTACTGATCGCGATAATCCACATTAACGAGCCGTAGGCTACGCCTGTCTACAATATATCGTGGATATATAAGATTTTACTCCTTATTATTACTCCCCATTATTCCTCCCTCTTTTTGATGACCCTGCGGACCATCACCCTACCCCTCGTGTGCGTTACCCCCATTTCCAGGCCTGCGCCCGTACCGTGAGTTTCCACCTTATTGGCAATTATCGGATCTCCGCTGGAGGTCGGTTGAGATGGCAC
>JAUVCY010000184.1 GCA_030595585.1 Thermoplasmatota archaeon | reverse complement strand
GCGGTCCACTCGGGTACTCCTTCACGTGCCCTTACGGGACGATATACCATATCGATCCCTCGTCGAATGCGGCCACCTGGAGGGCTCCCGAATGGTATGAGGTTCAGGCAGGCATCTCGACGATCATCACCGTAACCGTATCGGATGAGGAGGGTGGGAGCGTGTATTGGCTAGAGGAGGTCACCGTACTCCCCTACGACGGCCCCCCATCCCTCACCAATGTCACGATCTCCACCAGCCAGATCCCAAATGATTCCTCGACACCCGTTCTCCTTACGGTCAAGGCCCTGGACCGGGAAGGGCCTGTCGTATACGTTACCGCAGACCTCGATGGCTTCGGGGGCGGGCGGTATGAGGCCCTGCTTGACAACGGCCTGAAGGGAGATCGGATCGCCGGGGATGGGGTGTTCTCCATCCGGTTCACCGTACCCGTTGATGTGGATCCCGGGAGGAGAACGATAGTTATCTCCGCAGTGGATGATAACGGCCAGACCTCCAGGGTGGATATCGAAGTGAGCGTGGTGGCCGCCGGAAGCGGCCCACCTTCGGATCAGGCCCCGGACCCGCAGTTCGGCATCATGATGCCGCTGCTGATATTGATATTCCTGATATCCGTGCCGATCCTCTTCCTTGTGGTGCGATACCGGGGAAGGGTAGAATAGGCCCCCCATCAGTGAGATCTGAGGATGTCCCTGATCTTTCGGATGGCCCTGGCAGACCCCATGAGGTCCCCGTTGTCGTAGTGGTTCCTGGCGATGGTGAAGACCTCTTCAGGCTCCTTCAGATAGAGGCCGCTGTCCTTGGCCCTGTCCAGGGTCGCCCTGAGGGTCTTCAACGCCAGGTCTATGTCCTTGTGGACCTTGAGTACCTTCAACGCTGTGGATGTGGCGGCCTTGAACTCCGCTCTCGCCTGGGGTTCGTTGCCCTTGTTGAGATATGAGATCCCCTTCTTGTAATGGGCCTGCGGGTCCTTCAGCGCCTTGATATGGGGAAGTTTTTTGAACATCCTCTCCAGCTTCTCCCTGGCGCGGATGACATCCTTGGAGGCGGTGATCTTGTTGTATGTCGTATCCAGGTCGAGGAAATCCTCCATCAGGGCATCCAGTTTCCTCCTGTCCCCTTCAGGCTTTCTGGACCTGCGGGCGTTCCCCCCTTCACCAACGGCCGATGAATCGTTTCCCTTGAGGTCCTGGATCCTGCTTCCCGCTATCAGCCTTGCAACGCCCGCGAGGCCGGAGTTGGTATCATCATCAACCACCTCCTCCATCTCCACCATCTCCTCCAATTCCTCCCTGGAGACGTTCTCATCCACGGCCCCTGCCTCGAGGGGCTTTTCCTCGTCTATCTTCATGTGCTTGGCAAACGCCTGTGAGGCGATCTTCCCTATTGCCCCGCTTCTCAATCCCCCTATCTTGCCCGTTCTGGTCAGGTCGGTCGTCCTTACCGCCGGTTTCCCCCTCTTGAACATCGCGCTCTCCATGCGCTCGACGGCCTCGGTCCTGGGGGCTTCCGGGGCCTTTCTGGTGGAGAGCTCCACGATCTCATCCTCGATCCTGTCCCAGGCCCTGAAGAACCTCTGCCACTCCCTGTTCTCGAACATCTGTCGGAGCGATCCGATCTCCTCCCGCTTTTCCTGGGGGAGCGCCTTCTTCTCCAGGGCGGGGATCATGTCAACGATCTTCAATTTGGAGAGGGCGCGCGACTCATTCTCAAGTTCAAGAAGCGTATCCCTCACATGGGTGATCCTATCCGCCGTTCTCTGAAGCTCCTCGCTGGTGGGGGCCTTGTACAGCTCCTTCACATTTATCATCATGCCGTCTATCTCATCGGCTATTGTCCCTTTTCTCTTTGCGAACGAGGGATCCAGTATGCTCAAGAAGACCTCCCGCGCGATGTCATCCAGGTCGTCTATCTCCCCCAGCATCGATTCGATCCTCTGCATGAAGGCAAGGGATTCCATGGAGCCGAGGTCTTTGACCAGCACCGCGAGCTCCTCATCTACCCCCTCCATCTCATCCCGTTTCACACGCTCCCGAAGTACCAAGGCCCTCTCCACCACCCTCTCCGATTTCTCCCCTTCGATGGACCGCCCCCTCACCTCGATATCCGCCAGCCTGGAAAGTACTACGCTGCGGTCTATACGGGCCATGATCTGATTGTGCAGGATGGTCGTCTCTTCAAGGAGCGGGGGGACGGAGAGAAGATGATCTTCCGTTATCATCACCTTCATTCTGTGAATGGCGTCGTTAATGACGTTCTGATCCTCTTCCGGGACGCACTCCCCATGTTCTTTCAGAAGCCCCCTTGTGGACCTGTCAATGGAGTTGATCTCCGCGGATAGCCCCTTCTTGAAGGTCCCCAGGACCCTTTTCAGTAGAGATTCGGTTATGGACCTCAGTTCATCCATCTCGCAGACATCTCCGTTGTCCAGGTCATCCATCTCCTTCTGGAATCCCCCCACGTCCAGGGAGAGCATTCTGGACCGTTCCAGTACGTCCTTGATGCGCCTCGTTGCCCGTTCAACTCCCTCATGCTGGGATTTCAGGATGAGCGATCCGATCTCATTTCGTGTCGATACAGCAAGGTCGTGGGCATCCCGATAGTTTCCCTGCTCCATGAGGAGCTCCGATCTGGATACCTTGGAGACCACATCGAGGAAATCCGCCCCGTCCGCGCCCTCCTTTGAGAGAAGCTCGATGGACCCCATGTTCTCCTCGTTCAGATCTCTCGTCCGTGATGCGATGCCCTCAGCCAGCCGCTCTTTCAGCTCCATCTGGACCTCAATGGTCTTTCTGAGCAGGTCCAGGTCAGCCCCACCTTCAAGGTCGGTCTCAAGCTCATTGAGTCCGCCCATATCATCCTTGAGGTCGATCTTCAGACCCCCCGCCTCATCGAAAATGGATCTGATATCCTTCATCCTGTTCAGGATCTCCTTGGCTACCCTCTCCTCGGTGGATGCCTCGATATCCGCCTTCAGGTCGAAGAGCTTATCGATCACCTCGATCAGATGCCCTTCTCCCGCGACCTCCTCCTCGAGATCCTGTAGCCTCTCCCCCGCTTTGTCCTGTCCAAGTCCCAGGCTGGCCAATAGGGCCATCCTTGACCTGGTGTTATCGATCGCCCTTTGGATCAGCCCGCCGTGCTCCCTTTTAAGGGTTTTTTCCACATTGCCGAACAGCTCATCCGACAGGATCTCGGCCAGGCGGGGATTGCTCTGATCCTTCGCCCTCTTGATGGTTGCGGTGACCGAGTCTATGGAGCTGAGGAGGTCGCCTACAATGCCAATGTTGCTCAGGTTATCGTAAAGTGTTTTCACCCGGAGTATCCTGCTTTCGATCATCTGCATCTTGAAATCCTCTTCAAGCTCGCCCACCGATCCCATGAGCTCGTTGGATAGCTCGAACGACCTCTTGGCCTCCTCCCCATCCTGGTTCTTTCTCAGCTCATCCAATCGTCCCTTCAATTCTTTGGTGTCGGCGCCGTCCTTCTCCAGGATCACCAGCTTGTACTTGATCTCCTGAAGTTGGGCCTGCGCCTCCCTTGAGAAATAATTGGCCGAATCCTCTTCATATCTTTTCAGGAATTTCATATAGGCTTCCTTTACCTCCGGTTGGCCGTCGCTGTACGTGGTCTCGAAGGCCCTGTAGGCCTCCTTCAGGCCGGTTACGTCGAATTTGTCCTTTGCCTCCTCGATGATCCTCCCCATCTCCTTTGATCTCTCATCGTAATAATCCTTACTCACCTCATCCCAGTACGCTTCAACTGTTATCTCGAGCTCCTTGAGGAGGAACTTCGCACCCTGATGGTCCCCATCTTCCATCATCCCCTCCAGGTCAACAAGCTTCTTTACCAGGTCCTTGCTCTCCATCCCCCCCTCTTCCAGCTGGGCAAGCCTCTCCTTGATCTTCGAGATCATCGCGTCGTAGGTCTTGTTGTCGATCCGGCCCAGATCGTTCAGGAACGGAGAGAGCTCATTTGATATCTGTTTCGCATCGTAAACCCTGTAAGAGGCGAGGTGTTCCCCCAGTTCTTCCACTTTACTGGTGAGGTGGGCATGAAAGGAATCGTCCACCTTGTAGGTCTTCAACATGTCCTTGTACTGTTCGATCTCATCCTTCAACCGCCGCCTCTGGTTCTCCAGGATCCTGACGAGGTTCTCGACCTCCACCAGTGGGTCCGGTCCCGTCGCCCTCTCTATTTTCGCGTCCAGCTCCCTGATGAAATTTCTTACGTTGTCGTACTCCTTGAGAAGGTCATCCCGGTATTCTGATGAGTTCTCATTTCGGCCCACCACCTCTGAAAGTGACGAGATGATGAATCTGAGTATCCCCGGCCAGGAGACGTGTATATCCAACTCCCTTACGGCCTTGTAATATTTCAACGACCTCTTCAATTCACATCTTCTCAGATGTATCTCTCCCAGGGCGAGCAGGGCCTCGAAGTCCCTTGGGTTCTGGTCCAGTATCCTGCCGTAAGCCCCCTCGGCCCCCTCCAGGTCGTTGCCCTTGATGAGGAGCTGGGCCATGCCCCGCAGCACTTCCTCATTGTGGGGAAACATCTTGTAGCCTTTCTCCAGGGCATTGTGCGCCTTTTCCGTATCTCCCATCTGGGAGTATACCTTCCCCAGTGCTACGACGGTTCGAGGGTCGTCGGATGAGAGGTTGAGTCCCATCTGGAGAAGCTCTGCCGCCAGGGCCG
>JAUVCY010000339.1 GCA_030595585.1 Thermoplasmatota archaeon | reverse complement strand
ACTGTGATTCAAATAATTTCACCTTCAGCGAGGGAGCACCAGTAATTGTGATATCCACTAATTGTAATAATAATGAAATTCACAATACTGATCTGACCGCCATCCAAGTAACTGGCTCTTCAAATACGAGAGTGGTGAACTCTGATCTGGATGACACTGATGATGACTGGGGAGGAACTGGCGTATATCTCGACAATGCCGATTATACAGAGGTCATCAACTGTGATGTAACAAACCAAGATTATAATGGAATTTCTATTGAGTCCTCGAGTGATGTGAAACTTAGGGGAGAAGATTATTCCACGATTTCTGGTTGTGGAAAAGAGCTTTATGTCGAGGGAGAATGTGATGTTCTCTTTTTTGATTACAGCCTCACTAATAACGGAGGTAGCAATCCTACGGACATTTATCTCGATGGAAAAGGGGATGTTGCGCAGGTAGAATACAATAATTTAGATGACTTCGCAAATATTACAGTATCTGGAGCAGATTATGACTGGAAACAATATGGAACATAAAAGTTGAGTGGGATGAACCTTTATTAACGGGAACTATTTATTTGGTTCCCTTTTTTTTATTAATTTCCAACTAATATTGGACCGCACCCCTGCTCACAGATATTTGGATAAGATATGATCGATATTGACCAGATGAGTTCTAAACCAGTTTTGGCTTAGTCTTCAATAACATATAATAATCAATATATATGCCACAATAATCTAAATAATATAAAATAGATCGATGGAGGTCCAGACCCTTATCAACCTGATAGCCGTGCCTGGATCAGATGTTCCTCTTCGGGAAGGGGGGAGACCTCCGGATATCGAATGAAGCCTCCTTGCCCGAAAGGGGGAGCTTGATCGATCTGTCGTACAGCGCCGAGAGGTGGGCCGCCTGCATGACCTCGACGGTTAAGCGGCCCTGATCGCTCGACACCGATATGTCCTCGCCCAGGCTCAGCACGCCGATAACGTTCTTGAGGATCTTGTCGTGATTGGACATCGATCCCTGATAGCCTCCCTTGTAGGTATTTGGCGGAGATCCAGGGGGAATCTCTGGTTTATCGACGCCGGAAACATTCCATTCGGTGACCTCGTTGAGATATTTTCCACCGATCTTCACGCTCCCCTTCGTCCCCAGAACGGTTATCGAACCCTCCATGTTCTTGCCGTACGTTGCCGTCGTGTAGTTCAATATACCTATGGCCCCGTTCGTGAACTCCATTCTCACGGTCCCTGTATCCTCCGTCTCGATATAGGAATGGTCCACATTGGACAGGTATGCCTCCACCTTCTTGGGGATGCCCCCAAGCCAGAGGATGAGATCCACGAAATGGCTGCATTGTGTGAACAGCGCCCCCCCGTCCAGGTCCAGCCTGCCCCTCCAGGGCTCGTCTGTAAAATAGGACCTCCTCCTGTTCCAGAAGACGTTTGACGATATGAGAAAGATCTCGCCCAGGCCCCCACTCTCAACCAGGTCCTTAAGGATCGCCACGGGAGGGTTGTACCGGTTCTGCTTCACCAGGAAGTACCTCTGGCCCGTCTCCCTCTCCGTCCTTATGATCTGATCCGCCTCATCCAGGGTGAGGGCCATGGGTTTCTCCGACAGAACGTGCTTCCCGGCCCTCATGGCGGAAACGGCCATCTCAGCATGCAGTCCCGACGGGGTGCAGAGGTCTACCACATCTACATCCGGATCGTTCAGGACGTCCTGAAATGAGGTATATTCCACCGCCCCTGCGGTGCTGGCACCCTCCCTGGCCCTATCCGGTATGATGTCGCAAACGGAGTGTATCACAGCACCATCCAGTTCCGACAAGAACCTCACATGTCTCGAGCCGATGTTGCCGTATCCTATGACAGAGAAATTTACTCCAGGCATCTTCTTCACAAGGGGTGATATGAGGTTGATTACTTAAGGGATACCCTGGAGTAAACCTTCAGGAGCCTCCTGGCCTGAACATTTACGGAGAGCTCAGACTCCACAACCTTCCTTCCGTTGGCTCCCATGTGCCTTCTTGTATCCTCATCCATCCCCATGATCGCCCCTGCGATCCTCTTCGGATCGTCCTTCACGGCCAGGCCGTTGTCCCACCGGAGAAGGGACCTCATATCCGGATGGTCCAACAGAACGATGGGGAGCCCACAACCCATGGCCTCCCTTATCGTGATGGATGCCTTCCCCCACAGACCGATGTCAGCAGCATTGTAGAGGCCTGAAAGCTCCTCAGGCGTCTTGAACCCCTGGAATATCACATTATCACCGGCCATCGCCTTCAGCTCATCAAGGTATTGGTCATCTCCCCTTCCCACGACCAACATCTTCACGTCCGTGGACCCCATCTTCCCGACCGCCTTGATCAGGGAGCCGATCCTCTTTGCCCTGTCGAGCCTCCCTGCGGTTATCAGAAGCAGGCCATCTCCGATCCCCAACTCGGATCTGACCCTCTCCCGGGCCTCCGGGTCCGGCCTGAACCGTTTGTGATCAACTCCAAGTGGGATCA
>JAUVCY010000003.1 GCA_030595585.1 Thermoplasmatota archaeon | reverse complement strand
ATCTTAAAAACAATGGGATAGACGCCCCGGCTGGGATTCGAACCCAAGTCTGAAGCTCCGCAAGCTTCCAGGATATCCAGGCTACCCTACCGGGGCATTCGAGGATGCTAAAAGGGGGTTGATATTTATATTATTCTGAGGCGCCAACCAGGCCATCTGCCCGCAAATGGTATCAATATCCTGGCCATACTGTTACCCATGCTTCCGGGTGCATCGGAGATGAGGGGGCGGGGAAGCTCCACATTTGTTCAGAACGCATATCGAACGATCAGGGACATCAACGTCTGGATCAAGGATATATCGGAAGATCTGGCCATGCCGGTGATCGATCTCAACAGCGCCTTTCGGGACCCTCAGGATGAGAACCTTCTTGCTGCCAGGTATTCATGTGGGGATCATGCTCATCTCAACAGAGAGGGATACAAACATCTTGCAGATGTGATCTATTCCGACTATTTGAAAGATGCCGAGGACCTCTCATCCATCGTCTGTCTGGGAGATTCACACACGCAGGGATACCCGGGTCGAGCTCTCATAGACCGCAACGGTTATCCTATTGACCCAAAGATAGACAGTGATAACCAGTTCCCTTACTGGCTTGCTGAATTGACAGGTGTTTCAGTAATAAACCGCGGGATCGCAGGAAATACGGTATACGGCATGTTGAACAGGTTCGAAAGTGAGGTGATAATGCACCTGCCCGACCACTGCATCATATTGGGTGGGACCAACGACGTCCTGCTTGGAACCCCGATAGAGGACACAAAACAGGACCTCCTTACCCTCTTTGAAAAGTGCATTGGATCGGACATAGTGCCCATTACGGGAACCATCATCCCTCTTGGCATAGAATTGGATCACTGAGGTGATATGGACACAACGTTGTTTCCCCTGAGGACAACGGTGCCAAGCCGCCTCTTCATCTCCTTTCCCTCCTCCTCCGTTCCCTCCAACACCATGTTCATGTATTCATCATACCCGGAGAGGGTCCCCTCCATGGAGCGACCATCCTTGAGCAGGATCTTCACTTTCTTTCCCAGGCTTTTTTCCAGAAGATTCTGAGGCATTACCATAGTTTCACTCAAACATCTACAAATCCTTCTTGTATATGAAGCTTTCACAACGGCCTCATTCCCGATCCCGATCCGGTTGGTTCCAATGTTCACAGTGAGGGCACCTGTGTGAATATGCATCCGGATAGGGTTTATCGCACGAACCACAAGTGAATACGTTCCCACAGCTGATACATTTTGTAGCAAGGGCGGGGAGAGGAGAATAACATGAAGGGCAGGTAAATGCCAATCCACATTTCCGGCAGGAGTCGGAATACATCTTCATTGGTGACCCGCATTTCTTACATTTGATGGTCAGCTCCTGAATACAATCAGGACATTTGCCGGTGCCCATGCAGTTCTTGCACTTGAACAACAACCTGACGCGCTTCCTGCCCCTGCATACCGGGCATTTGCCGGTGGCATTACAGGTTGGACACATGACCCCGTAATTTTCACGGTTCCTCTTGTAATCCGCCGTGGCATCTGAATTTTTCAGGGCACTTGCCTCGGCCCCCTTTTTTGGCTTTGGTGGCTCCTTCAGTTCAAATCCCTGTACCTTGTAGGTCTCGGTGACCTTGCTCAGGTCTATCTCCGTGGCATCCTTCGAAGGCTCGATCCACTTCGCATCACTTCGTCTCTCCACCTTGGAGCTCGACTCGAAGGAGAATGTCTCGGATCTCTCCAGGGTCTTCTGGAACTCGAACGGGTCCTCTTCCTCGGGCACATAGGTGTATCTTCAACTAGGTATTAATTGGTACTCATCAAAATCGCGGAAAGAGAACGGTTATCCTGGTAGGATCCGGCCAAATACGGGTGTTAGAAACTGTTTAATAAAGGTTCCGAGTACACATGTCGGATGCTCGGTCTGGATTTCGCATCTACTATAACACCTGACTTCGACAAGTACATATTCATCATTTCGATATCCCTGTGTGTACTTCTTGGAGCTTTTACATATTTTAAAGGTGTACTGGACCTGAAAGGAAGTATTCTGGCAGTCGTCCTGGGCATGCTGTTGATAGGCTACAGTGATTTCTTCTGGTTCCTGTTGATGCTGTTCTTCCTGATGGTGTCCTATGGCGTGACCGTCTTCAAATACAAAAAGAAAAAGGAGATGGGGATAAGCCAGGGGAAGGTGGGGGAGCGAGGGGTCAGGAACGTTGTTGCCAATGGGATCATACCTTTGATAATCGCGCTTTTTTCATCACCGCTTGACGAGGTCTCCGAGGGTTTGTCGGGGATACTGTTTCTGGTCGCTATTTCGATAGCGGCCTCAGATTCATTTGGCAGTGAGATCGGAGTGTTGTCGGGTAGGCCCAGGTTGATAACGGATCCAAGGAGGATAGTTGAACCGGGGGTAGATGGAGGTGTGTCGGTTCTGGGGAATCTTGCAGCTTTACTTGGAGGCGTCCTTGTCGCGGGAGCTGGATACCTGCTGGTAACAGATCGTCTGATAACTACCGGCCCTCATTTACTCGAAGCTTCCGCGCTTGTGGTGATAATCACAGTCGTCATGGGATGGGTAGGATGTCAGATCGACAGCCTGCTTGGCGCTACACTTCAGACCAGGGGGCTGATCACCAATAACATGGTCAATTTCATTACGATATTGCTAGGTGTGATCATCGTGGCTCCCCTCTATATCATCCTATCCTGAGCCACAGGGGCTACTGACCAACTTTTCTGGATCGGTCTCATCAAGATCATGATCTCCCGGATTCGACAAAGATGAAATAGCAGTTAGATGTTATTATTTTGGAGGCCATTAAATGGGCGATATCCCGAAAGCAGATAAGCTGCTCCTGATGATACTTGATGGATGGGGGCATAGCGTGGAGAAGGAGCATAATGCCATCCATCTGGCCAATACGCCCAGGTTCGATTCGTTCATTCAGAACTACCCTTACACGCTCATTGAAGCCTCCGGCCCTTGTGTCGGCCTACCCGAGGGCCAGATGGGCAATAGTGAGGTAGGACATCTCTCTTTGGGGGCGGGGAGGACGGTTGATCAGCCTCTTGTAAAGATATCGCGATCGGTCGAGAACGGGTCGATATTGGATAACAGGGAGATCATCAGGGGAATGGAGGAATGCAAGTTGAGGGGGGGGGCCCTGCATCTTCTGGGTCTGTTCTCAAGAGGGGGCGTACACAGCCACTTGGACCATTTGTACGGCCTCCTGAGAATGGCATTGACGCAGGGCGTTGATAGGATCAGGGTCCACGCGATCACGGATGGCAGGGACGTTTCCCCGACATCCTCGAAGGGGGACATGAGAGAGCTCATGGAATGGTTGCCCGAGAACGACCATCAGGGGAGGGTCAGGGTGGCGACCATCATGGGCAGATACTGGTCCATGGACCGGGACAACCGTTGGGATCGGACCAGGGCCGCTTTCGAATATTATGTAACAGCAGGAGAAAACCAGGATAGAGATCCGGTGAAGGCCATAGAAAAAGCATACGAGAAAGGGGAGACGGATGAGTTCATTTCGCCGATCCAGATAGTGGACCGGAGAGGTAGGCCGACGGGACTGATATCGGACGAGGATACTATCCTCTTCTTCAACTTCCGGCCCGATAGGGCCAGGCAGATGACACGGGCGTTCATTTATCCCTATTTCAAAGGCTTCGTCAGAACAAAGGTCGTTAGGCCTTATTACGTCGCCATGACGGATTACGACGGTTCAATATTCACCCATGTGGCATATCCAGAGGTAAATGTGACAGAGACACTGGGCGAGGTGATCTCCCAGTCAGGGCTTTCACAATTGAGGATCGCAGAGACCGAGAAATACGCACATGTGACCTTCTTTCTAAGTGGCGGCAGGGAGAGGGAGTTCAAGGGAGAACATAGGATACTGGTCCCCTCCCCTCAGGTAGCCACGTACGATCTGGCACCCGAGATGTCTGCGGGAGAGGTGGGAGACAGGGCGATAGATGAGATCCTGAACCACAGATTCGATATGGGTGTCCTGAACTTTGCAAACAGCGATATGGTGGGACATACGGGTATACTCGATGCTGCGATCAAAGCCGTGGAATCGGTCGATCTGAATATGGGCAGGGTGATAGATGCCGCTCTCGGCCAGGGATATTTTGTGCTGGTGACGGCGGATCATGGCAATTCCGAGAAGATGTGGGACCCGATAACAAACGAACCATTCACCGCCCATACCACAAACCCCGTACCCCTTATCGCGATCGGGGATGACATCAAGAAAGGAGTGAAGTTCGCTCAAGGCGATAAGAGCCTTAAGGATATCGCACCCACAATTCTCTCCCTGCTTGGTTTAAGCAAACCAGGGCATATGGTAGGAAGATCTCTCCTTTAGATCGTCCTGGCTCCGATGGGATCGCTCCCGGTATTCTCTGTCGACGTTGATGTTCACATGAGTAAAATATATTTATAAAAAGACATTACCCTGGTTAGGGATAATCAGCAACCAGTGCAGGCGATATGTGGAATGAAGTTGGAAATGGTTTGACCCCGAAAAGGTCCAGAAAGAAACCTTAATATAATGAAGGGGTGTTATGGACTTGAATTCGGCCCTTAGCTGGGTGGGTCACCCCCTAACTTGCTTGAAAGCATGTTGTCGCTGGGATTTGGAGGTATAATATGAGAACGAGCCTAACGATGCTCATTTTGATGACCCTGATATGCTCAACTTTCGCAATAGTGGTGAACTCCTCTACTACCTTGGGAAGCGAGGATGATACTGCCGTGGTGGATGATCTTGAGATACAGAGTCCGTACGTTCAGGAATACGAACCAGGGACACAGGAGGAAGAGGTGGACATCCCCGTCTCTGCCAGCGGAAGATCGGAAGGTCTATGGCAGGGAGATGATCTTGAGATCGAGACCTCGATCAACGAGGTGTTTGAGGGTATCGAATATGGGTCACGTGGTGCCGTGAACACCTCAACTCTGATATACATAAAGAAGTCAGAGAAGAAAGTTCTTTACAATCAGATCTTTGAGATGAGCGGTGAGCTGCTTGAAGATAACAACTCGGACGGCGAGAAGAACGCTGGAGATTATCCGATAATAGGTGCATGGGTAGATCTCCTCTGGAACGACGGCTCCGAGTTCATGGTGCAGAAGCCCATGCAAACCCAGCCCGATAATCCCGATCTAAATCTTACCGCCGGCCTATGGAATATTACCCTGCAGGCCAATGAGACGAATATCGCCGCAAATGGTGATCCCAACTCCGCCCATCCCGGTGTCGAGTTCGTTGTCACCTACAAGGGTGAATGGACAACTGATGGGAGGAGGTTCTACAACCTCACCCCCAAGGTTTACACTGACCTGTTCGAGACCAAGATCGGATATGATGATGACGGCGATTCGGTCGAAAAGTTGTACAATGGTGTCGATGACGATAACGACGGCGTTGTTGATGACGGCAGGCCCGGGATAGATGCGGTCGGGGCACCTGAAATACCATCTGAATGGTACAATGGTGTTGATGATGACGGTGATGGGATAGCAGATGATGGCTACCCCGGTATCAAGACCCTTAACAACGCGGAAGGGGTAGATGAGGAGCTCTATAACGGCCGTGATGATGACGGCGATGGCGAAGTGGACGAGGACCCTTACGCGTTCATCGCCAGGCGTGGTTATGAGAAGAGGATGTACGTTGAGATATGGCACAATACGCAGACCTCTTTTACTCTTCACGAGTCGGTTGTCGATATCGGCGATACGTTCACCCTTGACGGAAAGATAGAGGATATCTCCGTCCCGGAGACCAATATGGGCGCGAAGACCATGAGGATGTTCTTCGACGGCCAGTTCGTATCTGAAACACATGCGGACCCAGCATCGACCAAACCGTGGTCTGTCTTTGATTTCTCTTGGGAAGTTCCACAGAAGGTAACTGCAGGACCCCATACCATCACAGTCGAGTTCAGCCCGGCTTTCAACAAGACGAACAACTATTACTGGAATCCGAGCAACGCATCGGTTACGATCCACGTGAGGAGGCCCACCGCCGTGATCTTCGACGTGGGCGATCCGACCACAATGAAGACGTATGTCTACAGAGGAGATTCCATCTGGATAAACGGGTCAATTGTCGATAAGATCAAGTACGAGGTTGACAAGGTAAAGGAGGGCCCAAGGCTCAAAATAGGCGGGTACGATTACGCACACGAATATTCTTTCCGCATGTGGTGGGGTGACGTCAACAACTACGAGAACTACTGGCCCGACCAGACCGTTATCGATGATAACGGGACCTTTTCGGTTGGATTCGAGATCAGATCTGATATTGTCCTTGGTGACTGGACGATCATGGTCGAGACCAGTTTCAAGACTGATCCCATGCATATTCCCCTGCTATACTATATAAATAGTGAGAACCAAACCAAATATCAGGTCCGGGCCAAGACAGATATGGGCCTATGGATCGACCAGAACCAGAATGGCGAACCCGATTTTAACGATAGGGATCCCAACGGGATGCCGGTGAACACCTTCATCACCAGAAAACCTTTTGTGGGTCCGGATGGTCGGACATACAATTGGAACTATGCGAGGATCCGCGGGAAGCTCAAGGACCTCTCACAAACCCCTGGATCGATCAATGAGGGAGTCGCTTATGAGGATGTTACACTTTATTGGGGGTTCAGCAAGTCCTGGCAGCAGGAATTTGAGCTTCAGACCAAGGAGGATGGGGAGTTCGAGATAGATATAAAGATCGAGACCAGCCATGCCCTTGGGCCCGTTCCAGTCCTGGTGGTATTTTCAGCCGAGTTCTATTCCAACTATTATGACAGCTCCAACTACAGGGATTTCGACGGTATGCCGTTCTCCGTTGTTTCATTTACTCAGCTTGAGGTGAATGCCAGCACAGGGATAAAGGGCAAGGCAGTGGAGATCAAAGGCGAACTTCTGGACGACAGGGGTGTCGGGATAGGCAACAGAACTGTAAGTATCTACAGAAAAGATGACTATACCGGAAATTATGATGACCTCAAATCAGATGGGCCGGGCATATTGATCGGGTCAGCAGTAACCAACTCTATCGGTAAGTTCACCTTCGAAGAGTATACCATAGGTGAAGACGTAAACGTTGGGCGTTCGTTCATTGTGGCAAAGTTCGGAGGCTCTGTTCAGTTCCCAGACGGTCCGTCCGGGATCAGATATTATCCGAATGATGCTTACATGGATATAATCGCCGTTCCGGATGAGTTCTACATTACGTCCGAGACCGCAGTGGTCCTTGATGAGAAGTCTTTCCCTGATGTCCTGGTGAGGAATGGAGAGGCCAGGATAGCAGGGCAGCTCGTCGAGTCCTACAAAGGCCAGCCGAAACAGAAAGGGATCGGCAATATGTTGATCACAGCCTACCTGAAACAGGGCGATGAGATCCTGCGAATGGGTGTCGATAAGACCCAGACCAGTGCAGAGTTCAGGGGGATGTTCGAGATCAAGACCACCAATGTACCTTCCACTCTGGATGTGGGCAAGGTTACGGTCATGGTGGAGTTCACCCCCGAGCCTGTAGATGTAGGGGTGCCATTGTATCGTTCATCATCCAATATCACCGATGCGGAGATCTGGTCGTCCACAAGGGTCGATACCATCCAGGTAGGGCCTGTTGATCAGGATGGCGACAGGAAGATCGATCTGAAGGAGGATGAGATCGAGGATTGGATATTCTCATTCAGGGTCCTCGAGGGAGCCACGGCGGATTCCAGCGGAGAACCCGTTTCATATGCGACCGTCTGGTTCAACCTGAGCATGGGTGCATATACCAACACTACAAGGGGTACCACTGACTCTCGCGGCAAGATCACCTTCAACTTCACCCAGAAGTTCAAGGACACCGCAACCGGAGCAACATTCGTTATCCCCGATGGAAAGGAGTTCGATAATCTCACCATAAAGGTGACGTTTGTTGGAAAACATTATTTCACATCGAGCACAAGAACACTTCCTGCATCCTATTGGGAGGCCACCAAGGCTGATCCGGCGTCTGTTCCGGTAGCCATGATAATATTCTTATCGTTGTTGCTGTTGATAATCTTGATCGTCAGCCTGTTCTTCTTCTATCGCTGGATAGAGAAGAAGAGGCGGTTGAAGGCTCTCAAGAGGATCATCAAGAAGGCCGCGGATCAGCTGGAGACAGGGAACCCCTATTCGGCGGTCATCTTTAAATCCTATCAAAAATTGGGAGCTCATCTACGGAGATACGGATTTATGCGAAGGGATGCCGATACGTTCAGGGAGTTCGAAGATGCTGTGAGAACGGCTCTACCCATAGATGATAGGGCCCTGGATACCTTCCTCGACCTGCTCGAGGAGGCAAGGTATTCAAAGCACGTTATCGGTGAGGGGCACAGGGATAAGGCCATTGGATGCCTGAGGAACGTGGAGAAGAGCCTTGATAATATCATGCTCGATGAGGAATCCGCGCTGAGGCAGATGGAGCTGCAGGACGAGGAGTTCGTGGAAACCGAGGTAGTATTGAAGGATAGGTAGGGGGACGACAGATGAAACTCAACTACAAGGACTATATCGCCATCGGTGTCGCTGTAACACTGGGACTTCTTTTCTTGGTATATCCAATGCTCTCGTTTTCCTTTGCGGCGGTTGGGGTGATCGATGATACCAATCCGAGGTTCTCGGCATATGATACCAGTTTCAGCGATATCAAACCGTTCGTGGATGATCTGGAGAAGTTAAATTACAACACTCAGGGCTCAATATTCTATGACGGAAGTAGCTCGGACGACGGCGTCTACGACTACAAGGTAAGGTCAATAGTATCCACGCCCACCCTACTCCTTGGTGATCTGATCAATCCGAAAACTACAGTATATGTCGCTGTAGGTATTGAGAGGTCCTATACACAGGATGAGATAACTGCCATAGAGAGTTTCCTTGCAAGGGGCGGACACGTGATCATCGCCGATGATTTCGGCAACGCGAATCAACTCGCAAAAGATTTCGGTGTGACCTTCTACGGCGGTCAGTTCTACGATGAGGCCTTCGATACCAACGCCAACTACACCATTGTTCAGGCACACATTGGTTCAGATATCTACGATAAGGACGGAGTGAAGGTCTGGACAAAGGACCATCCGTATGGGGATGGCGTGTGGGATGATGATCAGGACGCTGACGGGAAGATAGATGAGGATGATAATACCGGGAGCTCCAGAAACTACGATGATGATAGGGACAACGCGCGCCTCAACAAGGATTTGAGAGACAACGACAACGATGGTGTTGTTGATAATCCAACAGAGGATGAGGGCATAGATGAGGACCCGCTGGACGATGATGTCGTATTTCGAACCAACGGCGATGCCGATATTCTATGGAACGGACACAGGAGCATAGACCTCGAGTGGCTTGACGGAAAATCCAATGACGATGACAATGGTGACGGTGAGATAGATAGGTTGGACATCATCGATGAGGACCTTCAAACATACGAATTGATCACCTACAAACCAACAGGGTTGTCATCCTCGGTGAATCCATGGGTATGGGCGTATGGATCATCCAAGTCATTTATTGATATGAATGATGATGGGATGCTTTCGATACCCTCTATTGAAGAGCTCAAGGGTGAGAACGCCGATGAGGTATCCTCGATCGGTAATGAGATCCAGATATGTGTGGAGATCCCCGTGGCCGATGACGGGTCGGGAGCTGTGGATATTATCACCGGGGAATCCATGGAGACGATAAGGGAGATATCCAGTGATCCGAAGAAATACCGGGTCAGGGAATTGAACCAGGATGCTGACAAGGTTATCACCGAGCTCGGATCCATAGTGTTCATATCTGACCCATCTTTATTCATGAAGGACCTTTACGAATTGAACCACATCTCGTACGATGTCAACCTCCCCTGGGACCCGATCGGTAACGGAGAGGATGATGACGGAGACGGCCTGATCGATGAGGATCGGGAGATCCTCAGGGAGACCGGGGAGATCTCCGATAGGGATGATGAGGATCTGAACGATCTGATGGACAATACCCCAGATTACTGGTCAAGGGAAGAGGTGGCTCACCCCTGGTTGGACGATGACATGGAGGGCAAGCCCAAATATGATTATGACAATCAGCAGTTCCTCCTGGATCTGATCAGACATCTTTGCCCTGCGAAACAGGGAGAGACCAACCTCATACTGATCGATGAGAGCAGGCATATCGAACCAGGCCATCTGCTCAAGCCCATATATGGTGTGATGGAGGTTACAGGTTATCTTACCTCATCTCCCTATTATGCATATCCGATAATCGTTGAGATCGGTTTCCTGATGATCTTCACAGCTCTGTTGGTCAAGGATAAGGAGAGCTGGGCGCACAGGTTCGATATATCGGTCCTCTCTCCAAGAAAACAGATGCCCCGCGACATCAATTTGCAGACCATTAAATTGCGTCTGTCAACAAGGGAGAAGATACGTCTAAAACGAGGGTTGAGCCCAGAGGAGTTCTCCTCGCTCAACGAATCAACTATCATGGCTACACTTAAAGATCCTGAACTGATAGAGTTGGTCCAGAACAAGGATCGTACCTATTCAGCCCAGGAGATCAAGAGATTGATGGATAAAATTAAGAAGATCCAAGCAATATAATGGATAAAAATAGGTGATGAGATATGACACCGGATGGAACCCAACCCGTGCCACAGGCACGACTGCCTTCAGGAGGAGGAGCTGTAGCGCCCCCAAAAGGGTCTGCACCAAGGGGAGCACCTGCACCCGCAGCAAAGCCTCCAGCTCCTGGAGCTAAGAGAACAACGACATCACCCGAAGTGCAGAGGGCGATAAAAGGTGTATCAGCCACCTCTTTCGCTCTAATCGCCGAGGTTGAGAAAGCTATCATAGGTAAGAGGAACGTACTGGAGCATGTTCTCCTGTCGGTCCTGGCCGATGGTCATATCCTCTTTGAGGATTTCCCGGGTACTGCAAAGTCCCTGATGGTTATGACCTTCGCCGATACCCTTGGATGCAAATACAGGCGTATTCAGTTTACTCCTGATCTGCTTCCTTCGGATATCACCGGGACCTATATCTATGATGAGAAGGACAACGAGTTCAAATTCAGACCAGGACCGATATTCGCAAATATCATCCTGGCTGATGAGATCAACAGGGCACCTCCCAAGACCCAGGCATCTATGCTTGAGGCCATGCAGGAGAGACAGGTGTCCATTGAGGGTGTAACCCACAGGCTTCCAAAGCCCTTCCTTGTAATGGCAACGCAGAACCCCATTGAACAGGAAGGAACCTACCCTCTACCTGAGGCTCAGGTGGATAGGTTCATGCAGAAGATGTCCATGGGATATCCCTCAAGAGAGGATGAGAGGGAGATCCTGATCAGGAGGATGATGAGAGGGAAGGACCAGGTTGATGTGAACACAGTAACATCTCCCGAGAAGATCATAGCTATGCAGCAGGTTGTGGAGAAGGTCCATATGGACCCCGCCCTCCTGACGTACATAGTCGAGATCGTATACCGAACCAGGGAAGATCCCAGGGTGGTGGTCGGTGCATCCCCGAGAGGTTCGCTCGCTCTGTTCAAATTGTCCAGGGCAAGAGCAGTACTTCAGGGCAGGGACTATATCACTCCCGATGATGTGAAGGCAATATCGATGCCTGCGCTCGCCCACAGGATCATCCTGAAACCTGAGCCACGTATACGTGGTGTATTGGCCCAGGATATCGTAAACAAGATACTGGCAGAGGTACCTGTACCGGCTGTCTGATATTGAATAAAGCTATGGGAGGGGCGGTGCCCCTCCCAACGAAGAAATGGTGTGAATATGTGGACAAAAAAAGCAGCTTGCTTCATTAGCATGTCAGTGATCCTGACCCTATTGGGATTGGCTACCCGAAACCTGTTGTTGGTCATGGTAGCATTGGCTGGATTTGTCTTTACCGTTGTCAGTATGTTTGCAAACACGTCAACGCGTTTGACCGCTGACAGAGAGATGTCACACGAGAAGATCTTCGAAGATGGTACGGTGAATGTAGAGCTTCGTATTCTCAACCAGGGTGGTAAGACCGGTTTCCTGGAGGTCAGGGATAAACTTCCCAGGACCATACAGATAAAAGATGGAACCAACTATACCTATCTGAACCTGAATCCCAAGGGTGCAACGCGACTTAAGTATCAGGTCAAGTGCCCCCTGAAAGGTCAGTACAGGATAGGACCCATCACGCTGAGGACCCACGACCCATTCAACATGTTCTACAAGGAGAAGACAGTAGCGTTCGAATCGGACCTCACTGTTTATCCTCAGGTTAGGGATGTAAAAGAGCTCTACATCAAGTCGAAGCAGCCCAAGATGTATCCCGGAGAGATGAAGGTGAAGTTACCTGGACCTGGTTCAGAGTTCTTCGCGATAAGGGATTACGTTCCGGGCGATCCTTTCAGGGATATTAACTGGAAGGCCTATGCCTCGACGGGAAAGCTGCTGGTCAACGAGCACGAGAGATTATCCGTTTCGGATATAACCATCGTGTTCGATTCCAGAACTGCTTCCCGTTATGGTATGGACTCCGACAATGCGAACCTCTACGGAGCACGTGCGGCAGCGACCCTGGCGAGTTTCTTCCTCAAACGAAGGGATTCGGTCCAGATGGTCGTTTACTCTGACAAGGTATTGACGATAAAGAAAGGAACCGGTCAGAAACAGCTCTTTGAGCTTCTGACTGCCCTTTCAGGCGCCAATCCCAAGGGTGACATACCCTTATCTGGTATCGTCGAAGTGGCAATACCCTATATGCCCAGGCACTCCCCCGTGATAGTCATCTCCAATATGGAAGAGGACGATTCTATCAGGAAGGCCGTGAGCATGATGGTGATGCTCGAGTTCGATGTGACCATCATCTCACCAAATTCAATTGAATTTGAGATAATGGCAAAACAGAAAAAGGGTGAGAAAGTAGACCCCGTGGCCTATGATATTCTCAGGTTGGATCGGGAGATACTCATACAGGAGTTAAGTGGATATGGTGTAAGGGTGATAGATTGGAAACCCGCGACACCATTGACCCAGGTATTACTGGAGGCACGCAACTATTGAGGTGATCATGTGGTAGAATATATTGATGACACGGAAAGGTTGGTACCTCTGGAGATCGGTATTCAAACCGGTGAGACAGTGATCATGTGGGTAGGAGGAGCCATATTCTGGTTCCTCTCCTTCATATTGCTGGGACTTGCCGTAGGTTTTGTTGGGAACTCCATATATGGGCTTCTAATGTTCATATTGGGAGGAATGATAGTACTGGCATCCCAGTTCTTCACCCCCTATGATCCCATGAGGACCATGAGGTTCCCGTTGACAGGACTTATCATATGGATCTGGACGGTGGTGTTGTTGACACCAGTTTTCCTTACAGGATGGAACGAATATATCGCAACATCCACAGATACAGTGATATTCCTTCTTGGGTATGGATTCCTGGCCTTATTGGCCACGGTGGGCCTGCTTCTATCTTATTACCTGACATCCATGAAGATACTGAAATGGATGAACCAGGATATACCGACAACGATGTATGTCGTAGGTACGATAGCAACGATAGTAGGGATGACAATGCTTGGTTTCAACAACTCCAAGCTTCTCGATATCGAAACGCTGACAATAGGAAATTGGATAGTACTTTTCCTGTTTGCCATGTCCTATCTGCTGTTCCTTGAGCTCAATCACGGAGCTCAGAGGTTCAACGAGATAATCTCCTATGCGAAGGAGAAGGCGGTAGGCGATTTCAGCCTTACCCCTGTTATAAACAACTACTATATCTTGGGTGCCATCCTAATGATTATAGTGGGGGTAGTGACGATCGTCTTCCTGTTGATCAATCTCTTCATGAGATGGGTCACTCCTCTCATCAACACTCAGCTTGCTGACAGCGTGATGATGAACACGGTCTATTCGGTGGTTTTCACCATAGCCGCGATCCTTATACCTCTTGGTGTGGTCCTTACCTTGTTCTTCAACTACAGGAACAAGAAGGAGGCCGAGGAGGAGAAGGAGCTGAGGAGGACGGGCGGATCGGGAATGAACACAGGAATGGCCTGAACATCAGGCCATTCTTTTTTTATTTTTTAATTAGTTTAAGTAGAGATCCTATACTGCTAATTGATCTTTAATTCAATACATCCTAAGTTACATGCAATTTTTTCCAAACATCGTATGAAGAAGGCTGGGGACATCGCCACAAATATTTTACTGCGATAAATCATCTTGGTTATGGATAACTTCTTCTGGTCTTAAGGGTGGACTTCTCGAACTTTGATCATCTGAAAAATTTGCTGTAATTGGGTACAGTATTTAATCTAGCTTCTCATTCAAAGGAAGGTGTTCCTTCTAACCCATCCCAGGAGAAATCCATTAAGATGGTCACTGGTGATCTTTGCCATTGCGTCATCTATAATCCTCACCACGATGATGATATCACTGAGTGCTGGGATCAGAGAGAGCTCTGACAGGACATTGGATCGCATAGGCGCGGATGTTTATGTGGTCCCCAAGGATCTCAATCCGCTTCTTATAAACCTTCAAAGATTTGATCAGGGTGGATCAATTCTAGATGCGATCAGGTCATCTCCCTATCCTCCAATTCATTTCTCACCCAGGTCCTATGATACGTTGTTTATAAACAGCACGGATCTAAACAAGATATCGGAGATCTCGGTTTACGGTGTTGTTCCTGAAATGGAAGAGAATTTCGGCCAGTTCGAGGTGATCTCCGGACAATGGTTCAATACCGATAACGATCCTGTCAGAGAGGAGTACCGGTCAACCGGTATCGTTAGAGAGGACCTTTTTACACTTGAAGTGATAATTTCAAGTCAGTTAAGTAGAAATCTAGGTGTTGACGTGGGGGACACGATCCTGCTGTCGTCGAGAATACAGGGCGGCGATGAGTTTTCCTATCGTATTGATGGGATATATTCTGATATGCTGGCGGGTCATGGTGAGGGAATTCTAATACACCTTGGTGAATTGCAGATGATCAAGGGAACACACATTCAGGATACATTGACCGAGATCCTTCTGAAGATGGATGGCCGGGATGATGTCGAACAGCTTATCCAATGGTCGGAAAGCGATCAGTTCATCTTTGGAGGCGTCGTGGACCTTCACACAAGAGGAGATATTCTGGGAGAACTCTATGGTTTCACATCGCTAATAGATGGTTTTTCAGCAATAGTGATAACAATATCAATACTGGTTTCATTGACCTTCCTGACGGTTATCCTGATGATATCCATAAAGGGAATGGGAAAGGAATTGGCCATGTTGAGGGCGATCGGATTCTCAAGATGGTCGCTGATGTTCCACCTCTTTCAAGAGTCCTTTCTGAATACGTTCCTTGGAGGCATCATCGGATTGATATTTGGTGTCATGGTGGTAAAGGCATTGAATTCCCTGCTCTCGGAGACCATGGAACAGTTACCAACAGGGTTTGAACTATTCTCCGTTGATGTAGTAACGCTGCTTTTCGTGATCATGATATTCACGGTGATCTCAACGGGGGCAGGAATGGTACCTGCGTTGATCTCATCGTTAAAGGACCCTTCGGAGGCGATGAGGGGGGAAAGCAGATGATAATCCTCAAACCACATAGAAGGGTCTGGAGGAACGCGCTATCTATGTTCTCAATAGCGATCTCATTTGGTATGTTGTTATCCCTTATTTCCGTGGCATGGGGCCTGGGAGAGGCAGCAGAGGACAGGTCCAAAGGGCAACCACGTGACATGGTGATATCCTCCCTGGGTATTGTTCCAACAATTGAAAATTCTCATATAAGATCCCAGGAGCTGAAGAACGACGAGGGTAATTTTTCAGCGGCCATGCCCGTTCTTACGATGTTGGGTAGGCTCGCTTTTCCCAAAGAGGATGCAGGCCTGACCCCGTCGATGGATCTATCAATGGAGGATACCCCGCAGGGTGACCTCGAGGGATCCGAGACCGTGGGATTGGTTGGGCTGGTTCCCGACCTGGCCAAAGATTTCATGGGGGAGGACGACACCCTGTTCATAAGAACGGAGCTTCTCAAGATGAACGGCTGGTTCAACGTCGGATCTGACCCGTTCTACGAATCGGACTACAAACAGGGTTGGACAGGAGAGATAATAGTTGACCAGGAAATGGCAAAAAGGTATGATCTTGATATAGGGTCGCCGGTGTATTACATAAATAGTTCCGGGAAGATCAGTGCGTCATTCGTTCTGGTATCCACTTTCGACACCTTTCTGATGGGAGAGGGACTATCATCGGATATTATCGGAGGGATCGCCATGATCCACCTTGCAGAGCTGCAGTATCTGACCAATAATCATATAATATCAGGTCCAGGGGGCGAAAGGCGGGATCTATCGACCGCAATATATCTTGATATTCAGAATGAGAGGTCGGACGCATCTACACAAAAGGAGATAGCGATAGATCTGGAGAGGTCTTTCCCGGGACTGCAGGTGACCACGAAGGAGAGAAGATTGTACCGGATCGAGGATGAGATCCTGATACTGAAATCCTTCTCAATAGGCGTGGGTGCAACCACCGTTATGATCGGGCTGTTCTTCCTCTCCTCGGTTATGCTGATAGGCGTGGAGGAGAGGAGAAAGGATATAGGGATCCTGAGGGCGATGGGGATATCCAGGTTATCCATCTTCCAATGGATATTATCTGAAACATTGATCATCGCAATATTGGGATCAGTGGTCGGATTGATCCCCGGATATGTTGGCTCCCATTATCTTGATATATATCTGAGGGGATTATATGGGGTTGAGTTGGAATTCACCTACATGTCACCAACCATAATTGTGATATGTTTTTGTTTCCTTATCGTCACCGCATTGATATTCTCCCTGATCCCGGGTTACAGGGCGGCCTCGGTAGACCCGGTGAAGTTCATGAGAGAGTAACGATAAAGCTTAAGGAATGTGGAACAACTTAACCTATTTGTGAAACTGGTCATAAGAAGTGATAGGAGCTGTAGGAGAGTGGTGTCGTGGATATAGAACTGGTAAACGTGACCAAGGTATACCACCTTGGAAAACAGGAGGTAAAAGCCCTCAGATCGATATCCTCGACCATCAGGGCGGGTAATTTCATGTCAATAATGGGCCCATCAGGATCGGGCAAGACGACGCTGTTGAATATGATCGGGGCTCTTGACAGGCCTACCAGTGGATATGTGCGTGTGGGAGGTAAGGATATCTCGGAATTCTCGGACAGATCACGTTCCAAACTCAGATTGAGTAGTTTTGGTTTCATTTTTCAGGGCTTTTACCTGCTGCAGAACCTAACGGCCATGGAAAACGTAATGGTGCCCATGCGAGAGGCGGGCCTATCCAGATGGGATGCAATGAAAAGGGGAAAGGAACTCCTCTCCGACGTTGGTTTAAGGAATCGATTTGGGCATCTACCTTCCCAGCTTTCAGGGGGAGAGCAGCAGAGGGTGTCCATAGCTCGATCAATGGCCAATGATCCCGCCGTGATACTGGCCGATGAGCCCACCGGGGAACTCGATTCGGAGACCTCTCAAAATATCATTAACATCATGAGGGGCCTGAACAGAAACGGAGGAAAGACGATAATTGTTGTCACCCACGATAACGAGATAGCGAAGAGGGCCAGCATCAGGTTGAGATTGAAGGATGGTCGTATTAGTAACTAAATGGTGTTCGTGGTGTTCTGGCCTATTATGTTCGGGGTCATAGGTGGAGGGTGATTATATATAGTATGAAAAAACCATCCCACAACCCATTTATAAAAACCCCAGGGTCAAAAATTGGTATGGCAGGTAGGTTGATCCCTACCAATGGGCCTTTCAGACGATATAATAGAGGTGTAAGATATGAGATTTAATATTCGTCCAGATGGAGCGAAGAAGAAAATACTGATATCCCTGATAGCACTGTTTCTCCTTGCTGTCCCCTTGATGCATGGTGGATTTATGCAGGAAGCTTTCGGCGACGAGGAAGAGGAGAGCTACTATGAAAAGGAGATCGATCTTGGGAGCGATTACATAGAACAGTACCTGATCGGCGATGATCTGAGTCAGCAGTTCGGCTACTGTATCAAGTCCGGTGACTTGAATAGGGATGGTCTTGACGATGTTATCATCGGATCTCCCGGATACAATCAATCCAAAGGCGGCATATTCATCTACTACGGCGGAGGGAAGGAGAGGTCACTCGGCGGTAGAGATGTGGATGTCCTGATAGATTCGTTCCTTCCCGGAAATAAGCTGGGGATGGACATCGCTGTGGGAGATGTGGACGGAGATGGGCTACTTGACATCCTTGCAGGCGGATGGGCGAATGAGGATACCTTTACAGGAAGCAGCATGACGGCGATACCTGAAGTGTATCTGTTCCTGGGCTCATCTGGATGGAGCCCTCTTATGACCACCCTTAACGCGGATGTCACGTTCCAGGCGGAGGATGCTGACCATATACTGGGATGGAACCTTGAAATGGGAGACATGAACCAGGATGGTATGGATGAGATCATCCTCTCCCAGTTCCACAAAGGCTATGATCCGTTCTATTTCAGGGATTACTACGAGGGCAAGGTATTCATCTGGGATGGGACACTTGACTTCGAAGAGAGATATAAGGTTGGAGACGAAGAGTACGACCATGTCATCTACAACTCCGAGATGCACTGGCACAATGGAGAAGGATGGAACGGCGTGGGAACCACTGATGTGAACGTTGGTGATGTTAATAACGATGGTTTCATCGATGTGCTTATCGGATCGGCCTATTTATCAAGGGAGAGCG
Source organism: Thermoplasmatota archaeon (assembly GCA_030595585.1). GTDB lineage: Archaea > Thermoplasmatota > Penumbrarchaeia > Penumbrarchaeales > Penumbrarchaeaceae > JAGLEG01. Next base: position 3,574 of record JAUVCY010000003.1, on the reverse strand, counting down.
AGAACTCCGGACAGGTGGATGTCGTATTCGGAGGGACGATAATCAAGGAGTCCATGGACCTGATGGTACTGCCCAGGATCTCGATCCAGGGTTATCAGGATTTTCTACTAAGCAAGATCGAGTGTGCGGATGTTAACGGTGATGGACTGAACGACATCATAGTAACGGCGCCTGACTGCTTCCATGATAACACTGGTGGGATCTTCATATATTACGGAGAGGATACGGTGACCTTCGATCGGTACTATCTCTTCGATGCTGATTTCGTGATCCGGGGCGCATATTCCAACTTCGATCTGGGGGTAACCATGATAGGCGACCTCGATGGAGATGGAAGTGATGACCTTCTTCTATCCTCTTCCTTTGGCCACTCTGCAGGTAAGGGGACGTATTATATCTTCTACTCCTCATTCATCAAGGATGTTGAAGATAGAGGGGAGTCAACATATTACCTCCGGATGGATCAACCACCCGGTATGATCACGGGCCCCTCCAATGGACTTCAGTTCGCTGCTTCGTTCTACGAGAATACCCTTGTGTGTAATCTCGATGGTGTGGGCGATCTGGAGATGATCTTCGGAAATCCCCGGGGTTCAGGGGAGGGAAAACCAAGCAAGGCGGGTATTGCATATATCCTCTATCCTATCATATCGACCCTGAAGATAGAATACTTTGAGCTGAAAGAATTGGAGGGCCAGGAGCACAATACGGTGGGTGCCGGTAAGCTCTATCATTTCGAGGGATATATCATCGATACATGGGACGCTTCGGATATCACTGCGATGGATCTCAAATTCCAATTTTCAGAAGATCTTGAAGATTATTCCGTCAGGTATTCCTGGGATATTATATCGGATGAATTCGTGGAGAGTGGAGATTTTGATAATTTCGTGGAACTATCGTCCTTCTCCTTAGAGAGGGATGGGATATACGGTATGAAGGTCTACCTGAATGTGATCTTCAGCCCTACACTGTTCAGTGAAGCTCCTATTGACGTAACATTTAACGTATATGGCGGTAAATCCATGGAATCTCACTTCTTCGGCGGTGGGATGATCAAGGTAGAGGCTGACCTGGAGTTCTCCGGAACCCTTCAGGTCACCGGTTCCGTTAACGGTGAACTAACCAAGGGTTCATTCGTACAACCTGGTGAGGATCTGGAGCTCACAGGATTGATGGTGGTGTACCAAGGTACCGAGATCGCGCCGCCCAACGGATATTATTCCGTTCTAATGACCGACAGTTACGGAACGATCTTCCTTAACCAGACCAATTCTGGCCAGGATATATTGTTCAGAACAAGGACAAAACAGCTTTCGGGGATGGAGACGTACACTTTCTCTATTATCGACCTTAAAGGTACATCGGAGGACGTATCAGGAAGCCCATACATCTTCGTCAACGTTGATACTGATCTTCCCGAAGCACCTGATCAGCTGGAGGTAAAGGCAGATTCCGATATCGACACGTTAATGGGATTCGACAACGATCCCCAGGTGTGGGTCACATGGTTCCCATCCGAAGATAGCTCGTCCAACGTGATCGGTTACATGTACAATACCCATGACGGGGGTGGGACCGGCGATGGTATACTGGTCGAAAAGAATTGGTTCGTGTATGAAGGCCTCGAGGAAGGATGGAACACCATCTATGTCTGGGCCATTGATGAAGCCCTGAACTACGGGCCCGCTTCAGCCGTCTCCGTTTACTATGACGTGGATGATCCGGTATTCGGACAGCCAAATCCTACTCCTGGTTCCTGGGTGAATGCCAATAATGTGAACTACGAGATATATCTGTACGATATTGACGGTTCCGGTGTCAAGGGAAAGACAGTTGAGTATGCGATCTCCTATGATGGAGGCCGCACCTATTCTGCATGGGAACCCACAAATATCCGTAGGGACAGCCAACAGTTGAAGGTGAGGCTATTTTTGAATTTCCGTGAAGGGGAGAACAACTATGTCAAATGGAGGGCAAAGGATGTTGCAGGAAACGGATATGTGCTTTCCGAACCTTTCCAGTTGAAGGTGGACACTCAGCCTCTCACGTACAAGGAGCCCGTCCCGGCAGAAGCTATTGACGGCAACTACGTCGCCCTTGGGATAACACTTCAGGATGGTAAAGGATCAGGAATAGATGCTGCGACGATCGAGTATTCGATCTCCTTCAATGGCGTATCCAATTACGGACCGTGGGAGCGGATGGACATTACCGGGTCCTTCGCAAGTCAATATGTGGAGACACCCATGATATTCTTCGAGAGGGACACCTTCAATTACGTGAGATGGAGGGCAAAGGATGTGGCCGGGAACGGATACACCTACTCGGAGGATATCTCCGTGATCATTCTGCCCGAACCGAGGAACCACGATCCGGTTCCGATAATCTCCAATCCAATAGCCTACAATTACTATCTTGAGTCAACGCTTATAGAGCTTGATGGCTCACAGAGCATTGATACGGACGATGATGATCTAACATACCTGTGGTACAGTGATAAGGATGGATACCTTGGAACGGAGGATGTCGTGAAGGTCAAGCTATCCCAGAACAACCATAAGATATCGCTCCACGTCAATGATGGTGTGTCCGATGTGTCGATATCCGTGGATATCTACGTGGTAACTGACACAACAGTGGTGGATACTGACGGCGATGGGATCCCGGATCTGATCGATGAGGACGACGATAATGATGGGCTCCTTGACCTTGAGGAGGACCTCAACAGGAACAACCTGTATGATGGGAACGAGACAGATTACAAGAACTGGGATACGGATGGCGACGGTGTTAGCGACTATCTGGATGCGTCTCCCCTCGATCCTGACGTGAGGAACGTGGATGATAGGAGAACGCTTCCGCCTGCTGTGATGCTTGTGGTAATCCTTGGAATAATCGTCGTTCTTGTTGTGATCGGCGTTATAATCGGCATGAAACAGAAGACGGACCGTGAGAGGCTTACAGCCCGGAGGAATCTGCGTAGGAACAGGAGGAATATCAAGAGGTTCGAGGTTCTAACGGGAGTACCCACGAACGATCTTCCAGCTGTTGAGGCCGTACAGTGGGCCTTGCCCTCGGTGATAAGCCAGGCATCCGAGTTCGTGGTAGATACACCTCCGACCGATGATCTGCTTCCCCCGTCTGATGGGGATCAGGGGGATGAGGTCCAGCCACCAGAGGAGGAGAAACCCGATCTTCAGGATATGGAGGTTCCACTCCCGGCAGATGAGGTACCCCAGCAGGATGTGCCCGAGGTACCAACTCCGGAACAGGATATCTCCCCGCCCACACCACCTTCGGACGCAGGTGCATCCGTTACCTGTTCGCTGTGCGGTTCCGAATTCAGCATAGCAGCGGGTCAGGCATCTGGAGAATGTCCGCTCTGCGGTGAGATGGTGAATCTCTGAGGCGGTAATATCAGAACGTATAAGCCCCGGGAGACCGGGGCTTTTTTTTTTTAATTATATAATGTAATTATATAGTTAACTTATAATTAAAAAACCGGAAAAATCCCTGATTTTTCCAAGGTTTGAATGTTTAAGAGGTAAACAGTTTTAAGTTTAACATTCAT
>JAUVCY010000239.1 GCA_030595585.1 Thermoplasmatota archaeon | reverse complement strand
GGCCTCTTCCGAAAACTCTTCGGCTGAATCAGTCCTGAAATGCGGAATTTGAGCTCCTGGGATCGCCCATTTAACTGGAGGCGAACCAAAATTCTTCGTGGAGATCTAATGTCGTGAGAAGCGCCCGCAGCCGTTGTCCCTTCCCGGATTTGCGGGGCGTGATATAACGACGCTTCAATGGCCAGGCAGAAGACCACCAAGAAACGTAAGGATCCAAGCGACACGCCCATGATGCGGCAGTACCTGGCGGTCAAGGAAGATCACCCGGACGCAATTCTGTTTTACCGCATGGGGGACTTCTACGAGATGTTCTTCGAGGACGCTGAGGTGGCCTCCAGGGAGCTTGACATCACCCTCACCGCAAGGGACAAGGGCCCTTACGGCGGCAAGATCCCGCTTGCAGGGATACCCTATCACGCCCTGGAGAACTACCTCCCCAGATTGGTCAAAAAGGGGTACCGCGTGGCGATCGCCGAACAGGTCGAGGACCCCAAAAAGGCGAAGGGCATCGTCAAGAGGGAGGTGGTGAGGATCGTGACCCCCGGCACCCTCATCGCCGATCGGTCCGCCCAGGAGAGCGGAAACACCTTCCTCTCATCCATCATCAGGTCCGTATCGGAGGGTGAGATGGATGAGCCGCTGGCGGAGGACAGAGGGCCCACCCAGGAGAAGGTTCTCCTTCCCAGGGCGTCGTACGGCATCGCACATCTGGACATCACCACAGGGGATTTCTTCGCCACGCAGATCCCCGATACATCCTCCTTCCAGGGGCTGGTATCGGAGCTCCTCAAGTTCAGCTCTGCGGAGATAGTCCTCCCCTCATCCCTGAACGACAAGAACGCTTTCGTCAAGGAGCTGAAACTGCAGGTCGGGGAGTCCGTTGTGGTGACGCCGTTCCCCGATCACCACTTCCTCGACACCTACTCGGATGCCCTCCTCAAGGAGCAGTTCGGGGTCATGTCCCTCGAGGGACTTGGGCTTGCCGACACGCCCCTGGCAAGCTCGGCTGCCGGGGGCGCGCTCGCCTATGCCAGGGAGCACCAGATGTGCGACCTGTCGCACATCAAGGGCATATCCACCTATCGGGATTCCCAGTACATGGTCCTGGACTCAACTACGCTTCGCAACCTCGAGGTCATCCGCTCGTGGAGGGATGGTTCCACAAAAGGCACACTGCTCGACGTTCTGGGCCACACGAAGACGGCGATGGGGGGTCGGCTTCTCAGGAACTGGATCCAGCATCCACTCATGGACACGGACATCATCGGGGAGCGTCAGGGCGGGGTACAGCTGCTCTTTGACGATCTTTTCCTCCGGTCCGACCTGAAGGAGGAGCTGAAGGGCGTTCAGGACCTGGAGCGGCTCCTGATGAGGCTCTCGATGAACCGGGGGAGCGCAAGGGACCTGATCGGGCTGAAGTGTTCGCTCGAGGGGGTGGGGAGGCTGAAGGAGAAGCTTGGGTCCGCGGACGGCCTGAGCAGGTCGAGCCTCCTGTCGAGGTGCCAAAAGCAGCTGGACCCGGTCCAACCACTTATCGATCTGATAGAGGAGGCCGTGGTCGATGAACCACCTCTTTCAACGAGGGAGGGGGGGATGATCAGGGAGGGCTACTCCCATGACCTGGATGAGATCCTCTCGGCCTCCAGGGATTCAAAGGAGTGGCTGAAGAGGTTCGAGGAGTCCGAGAAGGCCCGAACGGGCATCCGCTCCCTCAAGGTGCGGTTCAACAACGTGTTCGGCTACTACATCGAGGTGACCAGATCGAACCTCCAGAACGTCCCAGCCGAATATATCAGGAAGCAGACCCTCGCGAACGGGGAGAGGTTCATCACCCAGGAGCTGAAGGAGAAGGAGACCATCATCCTGAACGCAAAGGATCGGATGTCGGAGATGGAGATCGAGATATTCAACAACCTGAAGCAGCAGGTCCTCTCCCGCGTGGAGGCGGTCCAGGCAACGGCCCATTCGGTTGCCGTTATCGACGTCCTGATCGACCTGGCCGAGGTGGCCTCAAGGAGGAACTACGTGCGGCCGACCGTCTCGGACGGAGGATCGATAACCATCGTTGACGGAAGGCATCCCGTCATCGAGGACAGGGTGGAGTGGGGCTTCGTGCCCAACGACACCAGACTGGACGGTGGGGAGAGGAGGTTCATGATCCTCACGGGGCCCAACATGGCCGGAAAATCCACGTACATGAGGCAGGTGGCCCTGATCGCGATCATGGCCCAGATGGGGTCGTTCGTCCCGGCATCGAAAGCAGAGCTCATGACCGTGGACCGGATCTTCACCAGGGTGGGCGCATCGGACGATCTGGTCCGGGGACAGTCCACGTTCATGGTCGAGATGCTGGAGCTGGCGAACATCCTCAACAGCGCAACCTCATCCTCACTGGTACTGCTGGATGAGATCGGGAGAGGAACATCCACCTTCGACGGGCTCTCCATCGCATGGGCCGTGACGGAGTTCATCTCGGACCGGGAGAGGATCGGCTCGAACGCCATCTTTGCAACTCACTACCACCACCTTACGGAGCTGGAGGGGGCCCTTGAGGGGGTTTTCAACATGCACATGGCCGTGGCGGAGAACGACGCCGGGATCACGTTCCTGAGAAAGGTGCGGGGAGGCCCCGCTGACGGATCGTACGGGGTGGAGGTGGCCAGGCTGGCCGGCATTCCTGATGAGGTCGTCCAGAGGGCGCGGGAGGTGCTGGAGAGGATCGAGAAGAGCGACGTGCTGGAGGGGAGGACGGAGAGCATCATATCCGGGGAAAATGAGGCAAATGACAGCATCAGGGAAACTCCCAGGAAGAGGTCGGCCCAGATGGTCCTTTTCCCCACAAGGGAGATGATCGAGGCAAAAGGGGAGGATCCGGTACTGGAGGAGCTGAGGAACATGGATCCGAGCAACCTGACGCCCCTTCAGGCCCTTGAAGCCCTCTACCGCCTGCATAAAAGATTACAGGAGAGAGAACGATAAGGGTACCCATATGAAAGACCAAGGGAGAGAGCAAAGATGAGAGTGACCCTGGCGGGAGCCACACTGGACAGAAGGTTCTGGAAGGACGATCGGGCCGCAACCCCCGAGACCATCTCGGCCGCGTACGCCCGGATATCGCACAGCCCGAAGGGACTCCAGGAGCTCAGGGATGAGGCTGTGGAACAGCTGGATCGGTCCAGGAGGTCCAACGAGAGCATCGTGTACAAGATGGGGCACTCGTCCATAGCGGAGCACGCGGTCTTCAATCTGGACATCGAGGAGTGTTCAAGGCTTCTGGTGGAGTTCATTGAGTCGCACAGGCTTGCCTCCTATACGGAGAGATCGCAGAGGTACGTTTTCTTCGGGGACAGGACGTTCCAGATCCCGAAAGAGCTCCTTGACACGGAGTTCGAGAAGGAGCTCAGAGCCCTTGACGGCGACAGGCTGGACCTCTACACGGAGATGTCCGCCGACGAAGAGATGGCCGATAAGTTCGGGGAACTGCTCCTAGAGCAGACCAGGTATGTCCTGGGGCTCACATGCCCGACGGACCTGGGAATGACCGTCAACGCAAGGGAGCTGGAGCATATCATCTCGGCGGGTGCGGCCCATCCTCTTGAGGAGGTGAGGTCCCTCTCGGAGAAACTGCTGGAGACCTCCTCTCATCTGGCGCCCTCCCTGATCAAGTACACCGGGAGTACCGATCACGCTTACAAGGCCAGAGAGGAGATCCGCGAATACGTTCGAACCCACCTGGATATCGGTGTGAAAACGGAGGCGGGGGGAGATGAACTGACCGTGCCAAAAGGCATCCGGTCCACCGACATGGTGTGTCAGGGTACGCCCTGCTGTTCGGACGATCCCGAGGCGGAGGTGGTG
>JAUVCY010000196.1 GCA_030595585.1 Thermoplasmatota archaeon | reverse complement strand
CGTGCCGTATCAGGTCTACAAGGGGAAGGGCTTCTTCGAGAGGCAGGAGATATTCGACGCCTTCCAGATGGTGAGGTTCCTGGCCCACCCCCATGACGATGTGGCCCTTGCCTCGGTATTAAAAGGCCCGATATTCCGCCTGAGCGATGATGACCTCATGCGTGTCTCGCTCTCCGATGGGCCCACCTTCCGGGAGAAGCTGTCCAAAACGGCGGAATTTGAGAAGGTATCGGGAGAGCTGGAGAGGTATATCAACTACGGAAGATCACTGCCTCCGCACAGCTCTCTGTACCGAATATTGGTGGAATCGGGAATGTATGCGGCGGTGGGAGGGTCGAGGGGAGGAAACAACGTAGACAAGCTCGTCGAACTGGTCTCCTCGGAGATGGGCGGTGTGGACATGGAGGAGGTGGCCGCCAACCTGGGAAGGCTTCTGGATGAGGCGCCCACGGAGGGTGAGGCGGACCCCGGAGCGGGCAACGATAAGGTCACCATAATGACGGTACATGCATCAAAGGGGCTGGAGTGGCCCATGGTGTGCGTGATGGGTATGCATCATGAGATGGCCCTGTTCGGAAGGTCCGGGGTGGCCCTGCATCCCGAAAGGGGCGTGTCCATGAAAGCCTACGACCCGTCGGACGGGTCCCTGGTGGACCCTCCGTCGTGGATATTGACAAGAGATGAGGTGAGGGAGATGGAGCACCAGGAGAGGAAACGGCTCTTCTACGTCGCCTGTACGCGGGGTAGGGACCACCTGGTGATGAGCGGGAAACTACCCGACCCACCCTTGGAAGGGAAGAACCCTTCCAGGTCCCTGATGGACCTTCTACTTGGCTCCTTTGAACTTGAGATGGAGGATATGGAGGAGGGGAAGAAGAGCTTTCAGGGGCTCGATATTTCACTTCAGCTGGTGGATAAGGAGATCCTCCCCTCGGAGCTGGAAGGTGAAGATGAGGGGGAGGTCGCTCCTGAAATGGGCCTTATGCATGACGGACCTGCCGGGATGGAAGTGGAGATCGAGGTGGACCTGTCCGAGATAACGGTAAGGTCGCACCGACATCTGTTATCCCCCACATCGCATGAGGTGATACTCTCCGACAAGAGCTCCGGAGGGAAAGGGGCCGATCGGAACCTCAGCAGGCTGGGAAGGGGACTTCCAAGGATGTATCCATCATTCGGAGATGAGCTCTCTCCTGACGTGAGGGGGAGCGCCATACACGAGATAATGGAGGGAAAGGACCCGCGCCGGGTGTGCAGGGAACATGGATGTGAGGACCACATGGACGCCCTCCTCGAAAGCTGCAGCGACCTCAACAAACAGCGATCAAAGCTTGGAAAAGGGATCCTGCTTACGGAGGCGGAGTTCGTACGCCTGCATGAGATCGGCGGTGAAAAGCTCCCGGTCACGGGCATAATCGACCTGGTTCTTTTGAGGGATGACGGGTCGGCCGTCGTGGTGGATTACAAGACCGGACGGTTCGATGAGAAATGGGCGATCCAGATGTCGATATATCGTGAAGCGGTTCAGAGTATGTCAGGACCAGATGTATCAACGGAGATCCTGAGAACGGATGGGTGACCGGATCGATCTCCAGGGTCTAGGAGAGTTTATCATTGAATCAAATGATACACCAGGTCAAGGAGTGTACGAGTTGAGTGTGAATCGTCTGTTGATACTGTCCGTTGCACTGTTTCTCCTTGTCCCTTTGGGAGCCGGCGCTGGGGAGGATGAAGGTTCTTACCTGGAGAGCCTGGACCCCGCGGGCGACGTCTGGTTGGACGTGAACCGGACCGACGAGATCGCATCAAGGGATGTGGACATCACAAGGGTATCGTGCAACAGCTCGAAGGTCCCTTTCATACTGGAGATGAGCGTTGTGGGCCGGATCAGGCTGGAGGAGCGTACCTCACTTTACAATTACACGTTCAAACTGATCAAGGAGAACGGCGAACGGGACAACGTGTTCATAACGTCTGATGTGGACTGGGAAAACTACCCCTATCCGATAATATCCTCAGTTTCAGGGGAGGGCACCTCAAAGCTCAGGGTCGAATACGATCCCCGTTTGATAGAGGTGGAGACGGGGGAGGATTACGTTGTCACCGGGATCATGGGAGAGGCCTCGATATCGGATGATGACGGTGATCTGGCATATGACCTGATAAACGGGACCACACCTACCGATGAGGTGGAGATAGGGATCCTGAGCTCATCATGGAGGTACGAGGAGACCTCCACGGGAATGGAGCTTGAGGCAAAGGTGGTGGGGACCTCTTCAGGAGGCGCCAAAATATGGATCGGCTGGTCTGCTGATTTCAACGACGGATATTTCTCCGGGGTCCAGTGGTATCGCTCCCTGTTCAATGACGATGGGTCAAAGTGTTTGCGGGCCCATATGACGGATACGTCGGAGGATGACGACCTCACCTCGTTCGAGTACTGGGTCCTCTGTGCCGACGACAGCTCCGATCACTGCACGTTCAAGGAGCTGATAGAGGATCACGGGGGGCTGAGAACGGTTTACGTTCAGGTATTGATATTCCCATATGACGATATCACGACCTACTCGGTAAAAAAGGTCAACGTGGAGTTCCAGACCAGCTACGTGGTGCCCGATGATGGTGATGAGAAAGAGGATGAGAATGGGTTCCCCTGGGTATTTCCGGCTTTCGTCAGCGCGCTGGTGATCGCTGGACTGATCGTATGGTGGAGGGATAGGAAAGAGGAGATGGAGGATAGGTGAACTGGAGGTTTTCTCCAATACTCATATAAGGGTATTTCAACCCAATCAACAAATGTCCAGGTGAGTCCCCCATACCCGTACCTTTTCACCTCTGGCCAAGTCACCCTCTATCTTTCCCACAGAAATCTTCACTCATATCGTAATAAATGTAACTGACTTCGCCGGTTTTGTTGTACAAATATGTATGGAAATCTTCGTCATTGAGTAAATATCAGCACTTTTTGGATACCAAATGAAACATTACTTTTATAAAGTATTGAAAGTTAAGGGAAAATGGCACTAGTCATTTAAGTGAAGTAAGTAACGTTGGTGAGTTTATGACAGATGATCTATCAGATAATATGATGAAGCTTATGGGTATCTCCGTTCCGGTACTCGTATACAATCCCACAGGACACTTCGATATATCTCTCGTATCGAGCGCCTACGAGGCGGGGGCCCTTGGGATAATGGATGCAGAGCACCTGGGCCCTGATGGGATCAAGGAGGCCCTTACGAGCCTTAAGTCCACCGGCGCGCCCTTCGGCGTGAGGTTGAACCCGATGAGCGATTCCCTGATGGCCCTGATGGGAGAGGGGCTTCCCGAGGGGCTCAGGGCCATCATCTCAACGCCCAAGGAGGGGATACCAGAGATGGTCCGACAGGGGGTTTACGACACCGCCCACTCGATGAACCTGAAGGTCCTGCAGGAGGTATGCTCTGCGGAAGAGGCGGCGGAGAGCTCAAAGCTGGGTGCTGACGGCATTGTCATAAGAGGGTCCGAGACGGGGGGAAGGGCGTCTCCCCTGAAGGCGTTGGAACTGTTCAATTCGATAAAGAAAGATTGCGGATCGACGCCCATTCTGATCAAAGGTGGGATCACGCTTACCAACGCCAGGGAGATGCTGGAAAAGGGCATCTCCGGGCTTGTAATGGGAGAGCAGGTTTACACCATCGGAGCATCCCCATTATCGGATGCCTTAAAAGTTGCGATCAGGTCCTGCACGAAAGAGGGCTTCTTCCAGGTGGGAAGCTCTGTGGACAGGGTATTCTCCGGCTACTGCCCGGACCGGAAGGTCAGGGAGGAGCTGCTCTCCATGGAATCGTCCATGGCCGATGGGTCCACGGACAGGAAGGAGGCCTACAAGGCCATCCGATCCGAGATGAACAACAGGGGGGGAGCAGGTTTCACCGATGATAAGGGCGCCTCACCGTTCCTTCTAATGGGAACTGACGGCTTGATGGCCAAGGAGTTCGAAAAGGTAGGGAACCTCAGTTCTATCATATCGACCATGTTCGGAAAGAAAGAGAAAATAGAGGCAAAAGAGAGCAGAAAAGGTGGTATACGTATGTCAGATGGAGAGACGACAGTGGACGGCGGACCGGTCACATCGGATTACTACGATAGGTCTATCGCCATCGTGGGTATCGGGACCGTGTTCCCGAAGGGAATCGGATTGGACAACTACTGGAACATGATCATGAACGGGGTAGATGCCTGTGATGAGATACCCATCGATAGATTCGACTGGAGGCTTCACTACGATCCGGACCCGACAGTAAAGGACAGGATGTACACCAAGCTGGGGGCCTTCGTGAGGGAGCTGGATTTCAATTCGTTCGATTACAAGATACCTCCAAAGGTGGCAGAGCAGATCGACCATTATCAGAGGTTCGAACTGGTGGCCTCGAAAGAGGCGCTCACCGATGCCGGGCTGTATCAGAACAAAGACC
>JAUVCY010000232.1 GCA_030595585.1 Thermoplasmatota archaeon | reverse complement strand
GCTGGCATCGGAGCCGTGACACCGAACCTGTGGTCCGTACTTCTGGTGATCATCTCCCTTATCCTGATAGGCATATCCCTCGCCATCTATTTCAGAAAGGCCAGGCAGGAGGATATCAACGTCGGGACCACAAAGAGGACTCGGGCCGGAGAGGGGGAGTGCTGGAACCTCTCGGGCCCCTTTCTTTTCTATCTTCTGGGGGCCCTCATGATGGTCAACGGCCTTCTGATCTTGCGACCTTTCGGTATGGGGATAGATGATGCCATAGCATCGATATCTGTCGTTCTATTTGCCATCTATTTCATTCTTCTGGGCCTCGTCCTCACGCTCATTATCCGCCCCAGGATGGTCAGCCAGAGGAGAACAAGAGTAATAATCAACACAATGGTCGTGGTGCTGATCATATCATTATCCGTATTTCTCCACTACCTTTCGGACAGTATAGACCCGGAGGGGTACCTTGGATTTATCCTGCTTGCAGTATCTCTGCTCTGGTTCTTTGGGGCCATAATATATGACTGGGTGGAGAGAAGGGGAGATCAGCATATTGGAGGCACAAAAGGGTTCGATCCATCAGACCTCCCCATCATCTCACTGGCCCTTCTTGGGGTCCTTGTCAGCTCATTGACCCTGATAGTGAAAGATGATGGGTCCGACAGCTACCTGTTCATATCCATCATATTCTCTCTAATATGGCTTCTCGTTGCGATCTTCTTCATTCTGAGGGGAGAGATGTGGAGGCGAAACGCTCGTAAAGGGCTAAAAGGTATGTCCCTGCCTGAAGATTCGAATATACTGAGGGCCGATAGGCCAAAAAAGGAAGACAGGGGTAAACCCCTGCGCTCCTCCAGGCATTTCCTGGTCGGCATGCCCGACCTCATCATAGAGGAGAAGGGGCTCAAGGTCCCGGTGGAGTTCAAATCAGGAAAGCCACCGTTCAAACCCCATTTCAGCCATGTGATGCAGCTCGGAGCCTACCTGATCCTGGTGGATGAACAATATGACCAGACAACACCTTACGGCTATATCGAGTACGGTCCAGAGAGAGATGGTAGAAAGAGGTTCCAGGTGGATTGGGATATGATCACAAAGGCTAAGACCCTATCCAAGGTCTCCGAAATAAGGGATGCCGAGAGGTCCGGGGTGGCCCACAGAGATCACAACAGGCCCGGGAAATGCAGATCATGTTCGCGCAGGGAAGGATGTCCCGAGAGATTGAACTGAAATGACCGGCGCAGAGCAGAGCCCTGCGCCTGATGCTAATAAGATCGGTTTCAGGAGTAGCTCGATTCGAAGCGGATCTTCTTTCCTGGCCTCTTTTTATGTTTGTGTTTGTTTACGGATGGGCGGGCTTTCTCGGATCCAATACCCTTGTGTCTCAGACCCCTGCCCTTACTTCCCGCAGAGGTGAGGCCTCTGTAAACACGGCCCGTGTGCTGGACCTCGTGGATCCAGTTGATCTTCGGGTCGCTAATGATCACCGGATGATGTGGGTCAACCATGATAACCTCATACCATTTATGATGACCATCCTCTCCCACCATATACGAGTTCAGGACCTCGAGATTCGTATATCTCCTTGCGGTCCTCTCCTCCGCGATCCTCTGGATGTTCTTCTGGACCCTCATCTTGGTGATACCCCTCCTCTTGGCCCTTCTACCCTTCCTGATGGTCCTCTTCCTCAGGGATCCCATGCGGACCCTGGCCCTGACCATGACATAGCCCTGCTTGGCCTTGTATCCCAGTTTCCGGGCCCTGTCCAGTCTCAGTGGTCTCTCCACCCGAACAAAAGTAGGTTCATGCCTCCAGAGGATAAGCCTCTGGTGGTTCAATTCCTTCGTCTCTCCATCTTTGGGCCTCTTCCATGCCTCGCCAATGTAGTGATAAACGCTCTTTGACATATGTTTCACTTCCTCTGGGATTCACCCGTATTAGGGGCACATTTCCCGATAGATACGCCATCCGTTCCACGGATGCGGGTTTCTGACGAAAAGATAACCTGTATTTATTTGTATCCCAACATTGATAGATAGAATATGATTTGAGCCTCTCAATGTTGGGAGGAGTCGGTCAGAACCGCTCCCCGGGTCCCAATCTCCCAGGAGTAAAACGCTTCTTGTAGAGGAATAACAGGTTCTTGAACCCGTCCTTCCATGTGTTGAGGGCCTTTTCCCCAATTCTGACCCTGTAGGGAACGGATATCTCCTTTGCCTTTACCTTCGGGTTCCTGAAGGCCTCGATCTTTATCTCCTCGGACATGGGCATACCATCCGAGGTGATGGTGAGATGTTCTAGCACCTCCTTCCGAAATACCCACATCCCCGTCTGGGAATCGTTCAACCTCATCCCGAACAGGATGTTCATGGTTACCTTCAGAACCCAGTTTCCCAGGGCGTGGGTGGAAGAGAATGACCCCTTCTCCGCTTTTTTTATCCTGTCGCATGAGAGGAAATCCACATTCTCCCTCTCCAGTCTCTCAACCAATTCCGCCACCATCTCGGCAGGATAAGTGGTGTCGCCATCCATCGTTACGATGATGCCGCCCCTGGCCTCTTTAAAGCCGGTCTTGTAGGCCCTGCCGTATCCCCTCCTCTTCTCCTCAATTACCCTGGCACCTCTGGATGCTGCGATCTCCCTCGTCTGGTCCGTCGATAGACCATCGATGATCGCGATCTCCATATCCTCAGATCTGGGGATCTGGTCCAGGGTCTCCCCTATGGACTCCCCCTCGTTGAGGGTTGGGATCAAGACTGTGACCTTCATGCTCATGCCTCACTGCGCTCCCATATCAAGGTTTATGATTTATATTTTGGGTCGACAGCCGAGCTTTTCCCCGGATCATCGATCCGACCAAGGAAAGGTTATTGAATATAGTATAAGGTACAGGTTCGAGAACATGACAGATGATAAGATGCCGTTGAGGCCGTACCACCTGCGGATCGTGAGCCAATCAATATTCTTCATACTGGCGATACTGGGGATATTCGGGATAGCGATGACGGGGTTCGTATACCCGTTCTTCTTCTGTCCTGCGAGCCCGGCAGCGTGTGCGGGATGCCCGATCTGGGTCATCGAACATGGAACCCTGCAGATAGTTGCAGGGACCAACTCAGGTGTGATGATGATACTCTACATGATCGGCCTGTTCGTTATCATTGGGGCTCTCGTGGGGAGATCTTTCTGCGGTTGGGCCTGCCCCATGGGGGCTCTTCAGGACGTCTTCTCCTTCTTCAACAGGGCCAAAAGGAGGCTTCGGACCATAATGATCCTGGGTGGGGCCTCACTGATAATGCTTCTGTTCGGGGGAATCGTCCCGTACATGCTGGCCCAGGCCGAGTTCGAGAAATCCTCGTATCTGTGGGTGGGATATGTGGGGGCACTGGGGGCATTTGGAATGGCCCTCTTCGGTTTCGTACTGGTCAAAAGGTTCAAGGGTCTCATGGGGCCGAGCGTAGCCGTCCTCATCGGGGCAGCTTTCTGGGCGGCCCATTACATTCTGGACCCGATGTTCGATGGAGACCTACCGTTCAAAAGCGTGGAGTTCATGGGACTCCTGGGTTTGATGGCCCTGATGGTTGGCACCCTGGGGTCCATCAACAAGTTCCTGGACCGGTCAGGTAAAAAGATCAAGATCGCCGGGCCGGTGGACAGATATTCACGCCTCATCAAGGTGGGTGTGTTGATATCCGTGCCGATCACAACGTGGTATTTCGATACCCTGGCATTCACCGATATAGACCCGGTGGGTGCGATAACTGCAACGATACCGGAACTGTTCCTCGACCCTATGGGATGGTCCGGGAACCAGTTCTTCTGGTACAAGGCGGTCTTCACGGTGGGTGTACTGGCTCTATCAGTAAGCATTGACAGAGGCTGGTGCCGATACCTCTGCCCTATTGGTGCGATGTATGGGCCCAC
>JAUVCY010000230.1 GCA_030595585.1 Thermoplasmatota archaeon | reverse complement strand
AAGGTTTGAACTACTTCATCTCGGACTCCTATGGTGGGGAGAGCCTCTTCCCCGAGCTGGAATCCTCCTTTGAAGAGCTACCCAGATCAGACGATGGAACGGAGGATGGAACGGAATACTGGTGGCTCCTCCTGGTAGCGCTTGCGATTATCATCATCGTTATCGCCGCTCTGATGGTCGTTAGAAGAGGAAGATATGATGATAGTGGACGTGAAGAATAGTCAAGCTCCCACCCATTCACCATCTTATTGTCCCCGCACCGTTGCCGATCGATGGATGAACATGTATTATGGAAATAATTTAATTGCCATGGCCCTTTAGCGATATCAGGAGATGGAAATGGATCTGAAGAGCCTTGGATGGTCGCCTTTCTTCAAGGAGTCCCTTGATAAGCTCTCGCTGGAGGGCCTGGAAGGTATGGCCGTCGGCAGGATCTCCATGTACGACGGCTCCCACTACAACATCCTGACAGAGGGTGGTGAGGTCAGGGCCAGGGCGTCATCGAGAGTGATGAACGAATGTCCCCCGGCCGTTGGTGACTGGGTGGTCACCAGGCTGACGGAGACCTCGAACACGATCATAAACGTCCTTGACAGGAAAGGGTTCATCTCAAGGAAGGCTGCCGGAAGGGAGGTAAGAGAACAGCCGGTCGCCGCAAATGTTGACATTATCTTCATTGTAATGGGCCTGGACCACGATTTCAACCTCAGGAGATTGGAGAGGTATCTTGCCATGGCGTCAGCGTCCGGCGCCAAAGGGATCATACTTCTCAACAAGTCGGACATCGCGGACGATATGGAGGAGAAACTGGATCTGGTGGGTGGGGTCGCGGGCGACGTTCCTTATCATGATATCAGCGCCCTCAGGGGAGATGGGGTCGAGGTGGTCAGAACCTGTCTGAAGGTGGGGATGACCGGGGTCCTTGTGGGATCCTCCGGCGTGGGCAAGTCAACGTTGATCAACAACCTTCTCGGAGAGGCGAGGCAGAGGACCATTAAGGTCAGAACGGACGATAGCAAGGGACGCCATGCAACCACTTCGAGGGAGCTGATACCCCTTCCGGGAGGGGGCGTCCTGGTGGATAACCCCGGGATCAGGGAGCTGCAGCTCTGGGGGGACGCCTCGATGGTGGAGGATGCGTTTCAGGATATCGGGGAGCTCTCCCTGAAATGCAGGTTCAAGGACTGTCAGCATCTAACGGAGCCCGGGTGCCGCGTTCAGGAGGCGGTGAGGAGCGGGGAGATCGATGAAAAGAGGTTCGGGAACTACATTAAACTCAGGAAAGAGCTCAACCATCTCGCCGTGAAGATGGATAAGGGGCCCCATGCCCAGGAGAAGGCGAAGTGGAGGGGACTACTGAAGGATACGAAGCACTATCTACGCTACAAGAAGAAGGGGAAATGAAACCAGTTAACGATCTTCTTAATCGAACATGTCCCCCCATTGGCTCTGCAGATCCACCACATCTCCGCAGGATAGACGCTGGGATGCCTGACAAGGGAAGAACTCTTTTTAACCGGACTTCTTCGTCATGATGAACGGGGGCAGTCGAGCGGGTGAGGGGACATCATGAATGGATAGGTTCGGTGAAGAGCCTGTAGCCAAGTTGAGATCGGCTGATAATTGCAATAGACAGGTTATCGTTCTATTTACTTCTCAGTTCCTTCACCAACGCCTCTATCTCCTTCACCTGAGGGTCTATCTTTGCCAGACATTCATCCCTGATCTTCACCGCCTCCTCGGTAGCCTTGGGGATGGTGGCTATCCTGTCCATCTCCGTTTTGATCCCCTCAACAAGAAGCTCCTTTTTCCTCTCCGCCATCTCGATCCAATCCTTGAAATCCTCATAGGTCCCCCCATCTTCCACGATGGAGTTCCTCCAAGAACCGAGGGTCTCAAGTGCACCGTTGATGCTCTCCTCTGCCCAGAAGCAGATCTCATTCTTGTCGTAGTTGAACCCGACCATATCTCGGATATCGTTCAAGTTTGATATCCCGTAGAACTGTATCTGATCATCCTTGAATGAGCTTCCCCCATCTATGATGACCTCCTCTTCTTCCTGCTCCTCCTCCTCCTCTTCCCCGAAGGCTTCTTCAAGCCCCCCCTTCATGGCATCACCGAGCTCGCTCATCAATTTCTCCATGATCTCGCCGGTCTCCTCCATGACCGGGGTCAGCCGTTCCTCCAGCTGTTCCAGGAACGGTTCAAGATGCTCATCTGCTCCAGGGATATCGCTGATCCGGTTCAATTCAATATCCACCTCATCGTCAGCGAGGAAGTTATCATTCTGGAACTTGACGATCTCCATATGTTTCGCCTCGGGGTCCAGTGAGAGGATGTCCTGGAACCACGCGCGCAGTATTTCCACGGCTCCCGTGAGAAATCCGACCATTGTGTCCACGATCTCCTGGTCGTGTTCTTTCACATCCTCAAGGGTTTGGATCATTCGTAGCTTTTTCAAAGCTTCCCGCTTCGCTTTTTCAATCTCTTCCATGATGCCACCATATCGAACACCGAGAACATCATTATTTAATGATTATTGAAAGATTGGACTGTGTCAATACAGCCTAACTTTGACATATGAATATTTACGAGTGTCAAAGTTAGGCTTCTCCCAACATTGACTTCTCTAGGATCATATTCGATCCGTCAAAATTGTGATATCAACGTATCAGTAGATTCGTCTAACCTTCGGAGAAGTATCTCCTCAGATACAGCCTAACTTTGACATATGAGTATTTATTAGTGTCAAAGTGAGGCTTCTCCCAACATTGACCGGCTAATATCCTATTGGATCTGTCAAAGTTGGGATCCAACAGGAAAAAACTACAAATAATAATCTTTGAAGAAGAGGTATCCTGCCGCTCACTCTAGACCTCCGAAAGCTTGTTCTCAATACTCCTCGAGTATCTCAACGTCGGTCACGCTGACCACTACGGGTTCAGAAGGAGTGGCGATCAAAGGGGCTGTACTGGGTTTGGGTATGTATCTGTCCATCTCCTCCTGCTGGATCTTCTTCAGCTGTTTGTAAACACTGAGCAGAACTAGGGTGGATATCGGGCCGGTAACAAGAACACCCACCCCTACGATCAGATATCCGGATATGCCGAATATGGAGACAAGGATCAATAGGAGTAGCAGTTTCCATTTGTACCCATCCGTGAGGTCCCCACTTTCAGAGAGTGCCTCAATAGGGCCGCAATCCTCATCCACAATGAAGAAGTAATAGAACATATACTTGATTCCCCAGTATATCCCGGGGATAATGAAGAGCACGCATCCAATTCCAACCAATATTGAGTATAAAAACCCCGATAATGCACAGAGTAAGTATGTTGAGATATCTGTATCCCTCGCTTCCATGCCCTGTTCCTGTGCTCGAACATTGAAGCCGATGGATGCCATGGTGGCCGATCTGATATTGCCAAAGATCCCGTTGACCATGGATGCAAGATAGCTCACGGGGGGGAGTCCCCTTGAGAAGAAGAGCTGTACTCCCATCAAGGGGAGCATGAATATAGTGAACAGAAGGTAATATCCAGAGAAGCTCAATGGTTTACTGAAATATGTGCTGAAACCTTCGCTGAACGCTTTCGATATCGAGAAAGTATCCTCCATCCTATCCCTTCCTGATGCCATGTAATGGTTACGCCGTATATTACCCTTGTTTCCAGTTCGAATTCAAAATAATTCCAAAAGCAAATCGTTTCATATCATTTTGCCATTATCTGTATGATGATAGGCAGGCCCGAGTGGTTCAAGCCCAGAAGACATACGGGGATTGGTCTGATGCCCACGACATGGCAGGGTTGGGTATACCTTCTCATATTTCTCCTGATAATATTGTTCATACAGTGGGATCCGTTCTGTTATCTTGGTTCCAGGGCGCGGACGATCCTCACCTTCGGTACGGTCATTCTCCTGCTTGTCGATACGGCCCAT
>JAUVCY010000153.1 GCA_030595585.1 Thermoplasmatota archaeon | reverse complement strand
ACTCGTTTGTAATTATATGTTAAAGTTAGGCTGTACTCATTATGTCAAAGTTAGGCTGTATCTGATGAAAATGAAACCTCCCACAAGGGGAAGGCCTCCAAGAAGCAGGAACCCCTGGCAGCAACCTCCAAGAAGCTCCTGTTCGAAGCTGATCGTGAGCTGATACGTTCCGGAGCCGGAGACCTCAAGCCAGAGCTCTTCGAAACTACCATCGTTCTCAAAGGTGTCGCTGACGCTGGAACCGGACCCACTGGCAGATAGATATATGGACCCCTCGATCTCCAGATCTTCCCAGTAGCTGACGACATTCACATCTCCGGATATTGAGGTGACCGCAAGGGTGATCTTCACATTGGTGAACGGAGGTATGTCCATGACGTACCAATCGATGTGGTCCTCGGTATCGGGATCAAGCCGCCCGTATGTGGCGCCGTCGTCCACGCTCTCCGCAAGGTACTGTTCTCCGTTTGGCTCGATATCGCCCATTACGACGCCTGCAAAGGATAATATCGAGAGTGTCAGGGCAAGTGTGAAAAGAAATCCAACTCTCATGGAACGCATGAGGGTATATCCGCTATGATATATTTGAAAATGTGTCCCAATTCATGCGTCAAGGATGATATCCACTATCTTCTTCCCCGCATTCCCATCTCCGAACGGGTTCTCCCAGTTTCCTTTTACTTTCAACATCTGGCGCCCCATCTTCAAAATATTTTCGGGATCGGTCCCCGCCAGGACATTGGAGCCCACATCTATGGTCTCGGGCCTCTCGGTATTGTCCCTGAGGGTGACGCAGGGAACGCCAAGTATGCACGTCTCCTCCTGCAGTCCTCCCGAATCCGTCAACACAAGCCTGGCGGAGGATTCCAGCCTGAGGAACTCCAGGAACCCCACGGGCGTGATCAGTTCGATACCGGTCGTATCGAGGCCGAAGCTATCTATCATCTTTCTGGCCCTTGGATGGATGGGATAGATCACTGGAAGATCGAACTCCGATCCAAGTTCGGTCACACCCTTGAGGATGCCGGAGAGCCGGGACTCCACGTCAACGTTCTCGGCACGGTGCGCAGTTACCAGTAGGTATCGTTTATCGGACAGACCCAGCTCCTTCAGCGGATCCGTTCTATTCCTGGAGATCTCCAGGTTCTCCATGACGGAATCGACAACGGTGTTGCCGGTGACGAATATCCTATCATCGGGGATCCCCTCGTCGAGCAGAAGCTTCCTGCTCAATTCGGTTGGTGCGAACAGGTGGTCGGATACGTGATCCGCAACCACTCGATTCACCTCCTCGGGCATGGATCTGTCAAAGGAGCGAAGGCCAGCCTCGACGTGCCCTACCTTAACGTGCATCTTTGCACCTACAAGCGCCCCGCCCAACACCGTATTGGTGTCCCCCTGGACCAGGACCTCGGACGGTTTCTCCCGTGAATAAACCTTCTCGATACCCTTCATGATATCTCCGGTCATGTTGGCATGGCTGCCAGAGCCCACGTCGAGGTTGTGATGTGCATCAGGGAGCTCCAGCCCCTCGAAGAAGGTGCGGTCCATCTCGTAGGAGTAGTGCTGTCCGGTATGAAGGATATGATACGGCGTCCCCCTCCTCTCGCACTCCCTGATGATAGGAGCCATCTTGATTATCTCTGGTCTTGTTCCTAATACAATCGATATCATCGTTTATCAACGATTTGAGTTAAGGAATAAGACCAATATAAACATTATAGAAACATTGGCCTGAAAAATCTTTGATTTTTCAAAGGTCTGGGCGTGTGCCCAATACAATTGAAATCATCTTACATCAGCTCTTAAACCGGGCACACGCCCATTATTATCATTGATTAAACATTGGCCAGGAAAATCTTTGATTTTCCGAAGGTCAGGTCTAGTACCCAATACAATCGATATCATCGTTTATCAACACTTATAGCTAAGGAATAAGAACATTATAAACATCATCCAAACGTTGGCCAGGAAAAACTACTGATTTTTCAGAAGGTATGGTCTTGTTCTTAACGTATTAATTATAATAATTAAAATTTATAAATTCTTAACATCTAAAGAAGCGCCTTGATCTCTTTCATCTTGGAGAGCGCCGCCCTCTTCCCGATCTCCAACGCCTCCTCGGACCGATGGAAATCCATGAAGTTAATGCTTCTGAGATCCGGGCTTATCAACACGTCCGGCGGATGCGTGAGCAGGTTCTTCTCCGTCACCTGTTTCACCGCCAAAAACAGCGAATTGAAGAACACGTCCCACATGCTCATTCTATCCGATCTGAGGTCGTGAACCAATATCATCTCCTCGAACCTGGAGAGGAGGGACCTGTGCTCCTTCTCGAGGATCATCTCCCCGCGGGCCCTCCTGTCCGGCAGGTAGTGGTTCAGGTCCACCCCTATCACCTTATCCGCCCCCATATCCCTGACAACGTCAACGGGAACGGGGTCCACCAGCCCTCCATCAACAAGGGTCCTCCCCTGGTATTCCCTCGTGGTGAACATCACGGGGACCGCACAGGAGGCCATCACCGCAAATAGAGTATCCCCTTTATCGAACACAACCTTCTCACCCGTATTGAGGTCGCAGGCTACAGCATTAAAAGGGATCATCATCTTCTCGATATCGGGAACATCCATGCTCTTCCTGAAGAACTCCTCTATCCTGGCACCATCGGAAAGCCCGCTCCTGTTCAGAATGCTGAGGTTGAAGAACGAAAGCATCCTTCCAAGGTCCACCTCCTTCCCGATCTCCAGCAGGTCCCGATGGGAGCCGAAGCAGTACGTGGACCCCACAACCGCCCCGAACGACGTACCCGCCACCATGTGGATATCAACGCCCTCCTCGTCCAGCGCCTCCAGTACCCCCATGTGTGCCCATCCTCTCGCGGCACCTCCGCCAAGGGCGAGCCCCAGACTATCCATCTTTCTCACCTGACCGGATGATCATCCTGAGCATCCTGTCTGCGGTCCTGTTCACGCCTGCCAACATGATCCCGCAGAACCAGAGGTAGTTCATCAGAACCACCATCGTTACGACGATGTACATGGACCCAACGGGAAGCAGGTTCACGTCGGGATAGGTGATCCTCGAATAGACCACCACTATACCGGCCATGATCATGGGTATCAAACTCATTGCCAGGAAGAACCTGGCGGGCTGATACATCCTCATCAGCCTCATGGCCTTGCCAAGCACGGAGAGGCCGTGGTAGAAGGACCCATGCGTTGAGGTGTCAAGCTCCTCGTAGGATGCGGGTATGCCCACCTCCTTCCACCTGTGCCCATCCTTGTCGGCCAGCGTTATCATCTCAGACTCCACTGCGAAGCCGGTCTCCATGGCACCGGAAAAAGAATCGAAGGTCCTCCTGTGAATTGCCCTGTACCCGGACTGCGAGTCCTTGATCTTCCTGGAGAGGGACATCGACGTGGCTGTAGAGAGGACCCAGTTCCCCATGATCCGGTGGAAGGGCATCTCCTTGAGCCCCTTATCGTGATGCCACCTGGAGCCGATGGTGATATCCGCCTCTCCCTTGAGGATGGGCTCTATCAACGTCGGTATGGCGGCGGGATCGTGCTGTCCGTCGCCGTCAAGGAGGACCAGGATATCAACATCGGAATCACGGGCCCATTTCAATGCGGTGGCTATACCTCCGCCCTTTCCCCTGCTCTCCTTGTGTGAGATCACCTCCGCCCCCGCCATCCTTGCGAGCATTTCGGTCCTGTCCGCGGAGCCGTCGTTCACCACCAGTACCTTATCAACGTGTTCCTTTGTAAGAAGGACCACGGATGAGATCGCCTTCTGCTCGTTCCAGGCGGGGATGGCGGCGGCTATCTTCACTGCTCGACCCTCCCGAAATCATCCTCGTACCTGACGATATCATCCTCCTCCAGGTACTTTCCGATCTGAACCTCAACGATGGCCAGAAGCTCCTCGGTCTCATTTGCGAGCCGATGCTTCTGCCTCTTCCCCACGTAAACGACCTTGCCCACATCGAAGACCTTGACGGTACCATCAAGGGTCACAGTGGCCTTTCCCTCGACGATCATCCACCTCTCCATCCTGTGTTCGTGGGACTGATACGACAGCCTCCTGAAGGGCTCCACCTCTATCCTCTTGACCTTGTGGTCCCTGCCCTCGTAGATCACCTTGTATCGGCCCCAGGGCCTCTCCTCCCATTCCATTTCAATCAACCTCCTTTTTCATCCAGTTAACGGTCGCCTCAAGCCTTTCAAAGAGGACCCGAAGGGAGTTGAGCATCAATCCCGCGGTGAGGAAGAACCCTCCTACCATGACGAGCATGACGGTCAGGAAGGCCGAGACGTACTCGAGCTGCTGTTCCGTGTAAAAATAGCCTATGGTGTAGAATCCGGTTGCCAGCGAGGAGAGCAGGATCAGCATCCCGATACCCCCGTAGAACTTCAGGGGGTGTGCCATCCTGATGTGGCTCAGAAGCTCCATCGGCCCCATGGACGGAAGCCATTTCATCACCCCCTTCTTCCTCTTGGAAGGGGTGGATATCTTACCCTTGATCTTCTGGTAGTCAAGCTTGTTCTTCTTCATCATGTCGAACAGGGCATCCTCCAGCTTTCCCGTGGTGGAGATCCTCTTGATCAGCTTCCTGTCAATGGCCCAACATCCGATGGTGTCCTCCCCCTTCTCCGGGACGATATAGGCGGATGCGAAATTATCTCCTTTCTCCTTGACGGTATCCATAAGGTGAAGGGCATCCTCTGCCGTATTCCCCCCCATTACGTCGAGGATGAGGAACAGGTCCGTACTGGACCTCTTTCCCACGTCAAGGGCCTTGTTGATCACCTCGCCCCGATCTACTCTGTGGGGATAGCTGATGACCTTTGCGCCGGCCCTGGAGGCGAGCTTGACGGTCCTGTCCGTGGAGCCGTTATCTATCACGATGATCCGGGACGTGAAACCCTTTTGAGCAAGTGTCCGAAGCAGGAGAACGGTGGAGCCTATCGTGATCTCCCTCTGTCTGGACAGGACCGCGATGGTTATGCTCCTACCTTTCTTCATGCGAAACCTCATTAAAAGTTACGTTCTCGATGGGTCGAGATCATCAGCGTAGGCGGTTCAATGGAGATATATATATAAATACCTGATTCCGAAACCATCTTCAAACCGAAAACAATTCAAACGTGGAGATCGATCGCACGAGCGTGATTTGTCCAAGGTGCGGATCGGAGAACACCATTAAACATGGAAAGAGGGAGACCTCCAGGGAAGAGGTGCAGATCTACATGTGCAGGGGATGTGATCGAATTTTCTCCCATACGGAACTGCCATACCTCAACAACCCGCCCGAGAGGGTGCTCAAAGGGGTGTCCCTGTACAACCAGGGGTACTCCCTGAAGCGCACCTCGGACATAATGAAACACGT
>JAUVCY010000286.1 GCA_030595585.1 Thermoplasmatota archaeon | reverse complement strand
CGTCCGCAACATGTCCGGGACCCCTGTGGAAGGGGCGCTCGTCTGCCTCCAGCAGGCGGGATATTACGGGTACGGCCTTACAGGCCCCGGGGGAGATATCAATTTCCTCTTCTCCACCAACACCACCGATAAGGTGGATCTCACTGTTACAGCCGGGGGGTATCTCCCCTTCCTTTCGAACCTGACGGTCGACCCCATCCTGCCGGATATATGGCTAATGAAGGCCCCATGGGCAACGACGGGCGACCTGCTCCCTGTAACATATTCAGCATCTGATGATAAGGGCGTTGGATCGGTCCGTGTGGAATACAGACAGAATGGGCCAGGCGGGAACGTATCGGGAGTGGTGGACCTGACCGGCAACGCGACGCTCTGGTCCGGATATGTTCCGGTTCGGGCAACGTCCACAGAACCCGTGTATATCAGGGGGATAGCGGTCGATGTTCCAGGTAACATCAACTGGACATTGGAGCAGGGGATCGAGGTCTTGGACAACGATCCTCCCGGGCTCATCTTCGATACCACGCCGGAGAGTGGCCTCACGGGAGGCGATCTGGTGTTCGGGTGTGCCGTTGGTGACAACATCGCCCCTGATAGCGTATTGCTTACCTGGTGGTATGAGGGGTCATCCAACAGAGAATATCTACCCATGATATCATCGGATATGATCAACTGGTCCGCAGGGATCCAACTCGCCATTGACATCACGGATCCGATCCTGTACACCTATGATATCGTGGACATCAACGGGACCCACAAGATCACCGATGTGGAGGCGGTAGAGGTACTTGACGACGACATTCCCATGATATTGTTCGATCATTCTGATGGGGTGGGGACCACATCCGATGAGATGCATTTCTCCTTTGAAGTATCGGATAACATGGGGATAGAGGCGACGTTCCTCAAGTGGTGGTACGGCGACGAGGGCTCCAAGGTGAATTCAACCCTTACCCTCATGGAGAACGGCTCCTACGAGCACGTGATAACGATACCTGCGGACCAGGAGAGCGAGATAGTGTACGAGTTCCACGTTGTGGACCTATCGGGAAACTGGAACCACACGCAGAGGAGAGTGGTGGACCTGATCGACAACGACAGGCCGCATCTGGATCGGGACCTGACCGACGCGGGATCGGATACCGGGGGGTATCTGACATTCTCCGTCAAGGCATCGGACAACGTCATGGTGGACCGGGTCATGGTCACGTATTGGCAGGGCGAGGGGAAGGAGAGGATAACGACGCCAATGAAGATGGAACACGATGGGATATGGGCGCACGTGATAGAGATAGGGTGGGATAGTGACCTCCCCATATCATATTATTTTACGGCAACGGACAGTGAGGGGAACCTGAACAGGTCCGCAGCCGTGTCCATTCCCATAAGTGACGTTCAGGACCCCAGGATGATCTCCGATATGAGCGATAAGTTCACACACATGGGAGGTACGCTCAACTTCTCGATCGAGGTGGCGGACAACATCGGGATAGAGGGTGTGGAGGTCCAGTGGTGGTGGGGAGGTGAAGGATACAGGTACATGGTGCCCCTGCACCCGACCGGGGTGGATATATGGTCGGCCACCTTCTCCCTGGATGAAGAGCGGTACCCTTTCCTGAACTACCGGGTGATCGTTGAGGACCTCAACGGCAACGTCATGGAGGGCAATCTGATGGAGGTCACCATCTATCTGCCTCCTCCAGTTTACGAGGACCCGCCTGTTGACCAGGACGGCGATATCGATGACGATATGATGTCGGATGAATGGGAGGAGGCCATGGGTCTGACGGTTGGAGTGGATGACAGGTTCGAGGATCCGGACGACGACGGCTACATCAACCTCCATGAGTACGAGAACGGAACGGACCCGATGGACCCCGAGAGCTATCCCATGGTGGATGAGAAGAACACCGATCCCTCCATCCTCGTACTACTTGGCGGGGCCGCCCTGATCATATTGTTGATAGTGATGGTGATAATATTCTTCGTTCTGAAGGCTCGCAAGGAGGAGGAGGAGAAAAGGGTGCACCATCTGGATACCCATCACCACAGGAGCCAGCACCTCGGCTCTCACCACGACGCCCCACACCTCGACCAGCATCCAGCGGGCGGCCATGAGAGTGGAGATGAACCCTCCAGCATTGAACAGGAAGGCCAAATATAAATATCGACCAGGCTCTATCATCTTTTGACCTGTTTTGGAGGGAGACATCTTGAGAGTTCTGGGACCCCTGTTCATCGTTGCCATGTTGATATTCACCGGATCCATCTTATTGGATGAGAATATGGATGGTGTATCATCTCCAAGTCGATCCCTGTCGTACTACCATAACGCGTACGTTCACGCAGATCTCACCTATGCCAATGGAAGTCCCGCAGAGGGATTTCTCCTGAAGGTCCAGCCCGTGAACGCGGTAGCTGGCCCGATCGAGGGCACATCCGGTCCTGACGGCATCGTTCTGTTGAACATCTCCCACTACTCCTTCGGCCCATCGTTCATCTGGGTGGAGGATGGCTCCGGAACCTACAGGTGGAGGGGGTCGGCGTATATTGAGCCGGATGGTGAATATGAGATCAACATAACGGTGGAGGAGGTCCCCAGGCCGTTCACCAGGGTGACCGGCTACATCAGGAACGGGTCCTCGGGTGCTCCCCTTGAGGGCTACACCATCAACGTGGTGGCGTTCGATCACCTGGGGAACATGGAGATGTACACGGACCAGTCCGATCCCCAGGGCAGGTATATCCTGAGGGTGCCCAACACCACTTTGCCATGTCAGCTGTCCATATCAGGCATGGGCGAGTTCTACTTATATACAACCTCATTTCAGCCGGAATATCAGCAGGAGCAGTTCGACCTGGACATCAAGATGCTTCCTCTTTACGTTCCGGACGTGCCCGTGAAATTGACATACAGGAACGCAACCACGGGGGAGAAGCTCTCATCCGGAAGCCTCCGGGTTTTCGGCCACAACACCGACCTGGACCATCAGACATACAGCAGGAGCAATCTGATGCCGGACGGGTCAGGAGATTATTCACTGCTCATGGGGCCCGGAGAGTACAGGGCCCGCTGGGGATCCTATCTTGACCCCTACTGGATGGTGGAGTACGATGTCACCAGTAATTTCTACGT
>JAUVCY010000293.1 GCA_030595585.1 Thermoplasmatota archaeon | reverse complement strand
TCCAATAGTTCCTTATCGCCTCTGGACTCCACGTTCAGCCGGATAAGTGGTTCCGTGTTGCTGGATCGGAGGTTGAACCTGTACCTGTCGAACTCCAGGCTTACCCCATCGGTGTGATCTACGGATATCGCGTCCTGACCGTAGGCTCCTTCGATGTCGTCTATCACCCTCAAGGGATCGTCAACCTTTCTGTTGATCTCGCCGCTTACGGGAAACCTCCTTACCCTCTCCGCGAGCAGCTCCGATAGCGTGTGGCCTCCGGCAGCCATGAGCTCGGCGATGAGGAGCCACGGCACCATACCCGTATCACAGTAGTTGAAATCCCTGAAGTAGTGGTGTGCGGACATCTCCCCACCGTAAACGGCATCCTCCTGCCTCATCCTGTCCTTGATGAACGCATGCCCCGTTCTGTTCATGATGGGGATGCCCCCCGCCTCCTTCACGATCTCCACCGTGTTCCATATCAGCCTCGGGTCGTGAACGACCTTCCCACCTTTTTCACCCGAGAGCATGGACTTCGCCAGGAGGCCGACTATGTAGTAGCCCTCGACGAACCCGCCCTTCTCATCGAAAAGAAAGCACCTGTCGAAATCGCCGTCCCAGGCGATGCCCATGTCTGCCGACTCGGATCGGACACGGTCCGAACATGGCCCCCTCATCTCCGGGAGCAGGGGATTGGGTATTCCGGCGGGGAAAGTGCCGTCCGGCCTGTTGTGGACCTTGACGAGGTCCAGGTCCAGCCTCTCCTCGAGCCTGTCCAACACGGGCCCGGCGCAGCCGTGGCCTGGATCGGTCACGAACTTCATGGAGGAGAGGGAGGAGGGGTCTTTCAGGAATCCAACCAGCTTCTCGATATATGCGTCCCATATATCCACCTCCTTCAGGGTGGAGCTGGAAGGCTTTTTCCTGATACGGCCCTCCTTGATCATGTCCCTGATCTCGTGAAGGCCGTTATCCCTGGATAGGGGGATCGATCCCCTGGTCACCATCTTCATCCCGTTGTAATCACGCGGGTTGTGGGAGGCGGTCACCATGATCCCGCCGTCCGCATCAAGGTGCGGCGTGGCAAAGTAGATCATCTCCGTCCCGCAGAGGCCGATATCCAGTACGTCCGCCCCTCCTTCCATGAGCCCCTGGGCGAGGGCATCCGAGAGGGATGCGGAGCTCTGGCGAACGTCCTGCCCGATCACAACCTTTTTCGGCCCTACCAGGTTGCAGTAGGCTATTCCTATGGACCTGGCCAGCTCCTCGTTCAGCTCATCGCCAACCCTGCCGCGGATATCGTAGGCGAGAAATGGATCTCCCACAGGATCACCTCGGTCCGGGCTGACTTCCAGGTGCGGGGTTTTCCGGTCTGCGGATGACCTCCACCCTGGAGAGGACCTTCTCCACGATATTCTCTGCGGTGGTCCCTTCCAGCTCAACATCCAGGGATATCATGATCCTGTGCGGTATCATCTTTCTTGCTGCCCGCTTGACATCGTCCGGTATCACGTGGTCCCTGCCTTCAAGGATCGCCGCCGCCTTCGCCGCGTAGAGCATCTGCTCCCCAGCCCTGGGGCTGGCCCCCAGGTTGACGTTCTGGTCCCTCCTGGTCTCTATGATGATGTCCTTGATGTAGTTCAGGATCGATGCATCGATATGGCACTTGAGATACTCCTCCCTCAGGATAGGATACACCTCGTAAGGGAGCCTCTGCGGCATCTCCCTCTTCGCACCGCTGCTCTTCATATGAAGCATCGACAGCTCATCGCTCTCTTTAAGGTAGTCCATCTTGCTCTTTATCATGAATCGGTCCAGCTGGGCCTCTGGAAGGGAGTACACCCCTTCGGATTCGATCGGGTTGATCGTTGCCATGACGAGAAAGGGGTCCTGCAGCTTGAAGGTGTTCCCCTCCACCGTAACCTGTGTCTCCTCCATTGATTCAAGGAGTGCGGACTGGGTCTTTGACGGGGCACGGTTGATCTCATCGGCCAGCACCACATTTGAGAAGATGGGTCCCGGCCTGAACTCGAACTCCTGCTTCTTCTGGTTGAAATAGTAGTGGCCGGTGATGTCCGAGGGCAGCAGGTCCTGGGTGAACTGGATCCTTCTGAACTTGACGCCCACAATATCCGAAAGGGTCTTTGCCAGTGTTGTCTTGGCAACCCCCGGGACCCCTTCAAGCATCAGATGTCCCCCCGTTGTGAGGCAGATCAGGAAATCCTCGACTATGTCCTGATATCCGATGATGGTCTTTGCGACCTCCCTCTTCACCTCTCCGTAGATCTTCGCCGATCTGTTCATCATACTCCCTCAATATCATCCATCAATCTGTTGAGCGTAACTTCATCCCAGGTGGGATGTCCGAGCATCAATGACCTGAATACATCGTCCCTGTCTGGCCTATCCGGCTCATCTTCCTTAAATATGATGGACTGCAGTCTTTCAAGTATCGAGAAGAGCTTCCTGTGGATGCCTACCTCATACATCAGGAAGATCGCGCACAGTCCGATCAGGATGCCTATTCTCTGGGCCGGGTCGAACCCCTGTCGGAAGGAATCGATGATATGTACGGGGTCGTTCAGGTCGTGGTGCGCCTCGTCTATCAGTATGGTGTTCCTGCCCTCGGCCAGATAGTGGATGAGGTTGGAGGCGAACAGGCCGTTGTCCATCTTCTTTTTCATCTGATTGATCAGCAGGCTGGGCTCGGAAAGTACGATGAGGGTCCCCTCTCCGTATCTCTCTATCGTGAGTATCGGAAACGGGCCAGATCCCTCGTCGAACGTTTGAAGGGTATTGCCCTCATTTTCCAACCAGGAGGCCTGTGATGAGTTCACGATGGCAACCGCTGTTTTGGATGGGATCACCGTCGAGGGGTAGTTGAAGAGAAGCATGGAGACGTTCCTCGTTATCCGGTGCTGGGCCATATCGGTACCAACAGAGAGTTCGGGGATCTTCATGAATGATAGGTCCACCATCTTCCTTCCCGAGATGCGGGTAGAGGTCTCCAGCATGGATAGGAGGTCGTTCCCGGTCCCGAAATCATCCGCTATAAGCAT
>JAUVCY010000319.1 GCA_030595585.1 Thermoplasmatota archaeon | reverse complement strand
ACCTTCATACCGTGTGGAGATCCCTGTGGGAACGTCATCGTGGGGGAGGTGAGGTCGATCGTGATCTGGAGGGGGTCGGATAGAGGGCCCACGTTCCCGTCCGGGTCGATGGACCTTGCGGTGATCTCGTGTGACCCCTCCTCGAGGTTAAGCATCAGGTAGGGGAGGTCGAACATCCAGAATATCCCCCCCGTTGTCGTGAACCTGGGCTCGTTCTCGTACTGGTCACCATCAACATACACATCCACATAGGTCCTGTTCTCCCCCTCTACAACTCCGCTCAGTCCGATCAGGGTACGGTTGTAGAAGACGGAGCCGTCGATATACTGGGGCATCTCTATCGGCCTGAACGACATCACCGGCCTCACCGGTGGGATGATATCGAGTGTAGTGAATTCAATAGCTTTGGATAACGGTGATTCATTCGGGATCTCCGCGTTATCGAATGCGGAGATCCATACCGTGTAATCAACACACGACACCAGATCCGTCATGTTCAACTCCTTGGCGAACCTGCCCGAGAGTGAGGTATATGGCGTCATGTTCCCATCGGTGTCGTTCATGTATACGTTGTATCCTTCAGTGTCCAGGCTGTCGCTCCTGGTCCAGCTTATCTGGGCCCATGTGCCTCCCACTCCATCGAGGGTGAAGTTCGTGGGGACAACCGGAGGTGTCACATCAAGGGTCCTAGTCTGGATTGGAGCCAGATATTCTGAAGGGTTGCTGTGCTTATCCCGGTTCCTGATCCTTAGATCATACAAGGTGTCCTCTATCAGTCCGTCAATAGTGTGGTTCCTCTTCTCCGCTCCGATCACTAACATGATGTACTCTTCATCCCCTTGAGTTGCTTCTTTGTAATCAAGGTCGAACCTGACCAGGTCTTCTGGAACCACATCTTGGTCCCACTGGACCGAGATGTGATCTGCTCCCTTATCGAATACACTGAAATTTGTGACCAATGGCGGTGGAGTTACATCAATGACCCATGTATATTCCACATTCTCGGTGTGGATAATATCCGTTTCACCGTAGCTCTGCGATGCCCAAGGTAGGCTATACAGCATGTCTATTGAGAGTTTGCAGTTCCGGGAATCCGGGGAACTCCTGTGTATGAACCGTTCAAATGGGATGGGTGGGGTCACTCCGTTTGCATCCGTCTTGAGGTGGTTCGTGCCACTTCCGTCGTAGGAGTCGAACAGCGTCCATATTCCAATGTCCTGCCTCCAGTTCACCAGTTTCAGTGAAACACCTTCGGCCGGGCCGGACCCATCATCGAATACAGCATTGAAGATGAACCAGCTTCCTTCATGTATCTCCCCACCCGATAACGACACATTCCCAACGGCCTGATGTGTGCAGTTGATGACCCATGCCGTTGCGGAGGAGCTGACGGTGGTACCGTATCCCGCTGAATCTATGCTTGAATTGTAAACGCGGACCTCACTTGAGAAACCAACAGCACGCAGGCCCGTCTCCATCGCGTTGAAATAGCAGTTCTCCAGGAGGCCGAACCCCCCGTTCTGGACCGTGATACCTACCCAGTATCCAAAACCATCCGTATCAAAGGTCACACCGTCTGCGATAAGGGTCCCGTTCACGAGGATCTCCTTTCCAGGTGCGATATTCACGGATACACCGTTCTCGATCGTGAGGACCGCCCCATTCTCAATCGTCAGGTTCTCCAGAATAATATATGGTTCCGAGGTTACATCCCATGTCTGGTTTGCCGATATTGGTATATCGGGAACATCCACGGCATGGGCCGGAGCGGACAGGAGCAATAATCCACCAGGCATGGCCAGGACCAAGGTCAGGAGCAAGACTAAACACTTATCGCGTAGAGACATCTAAACCACCTCTTTCCGAGTCAGGGTAGATCTTTACCCTGAACCCGATACTGTATCGCATATTATCTATTTTTCTCTATGGAAAGCCTGATAGATGGGGGCCTGCAGTGGATCCTATCATTTAATGCTCCAGACCCAACCCTTTCTGGCAGGGTCCAGTCTGCTTGTCAACACGCCCTTGGTCTTCAGGCGCATCAGGGTCTTCGCCGCTCCGTCCGGGCAGTCGGTTCCCTCCAGCATCATGGCGTTCTCTATCTCCCCCGTGGTCAGCTCCGGCGTCTCGCCAAGGAGTCTCATTACCATATCAACGCTCTCCGAATGTTCATCATCCATCATCTCTGATCCCCCCGTTCCCGACAGGTTCAACGACCTCCATCGGCCCATTCTCGAACCTGTCTATATCCTCGTCGATCGTGGTATCGATGGAGAAGTCATCGTCAACGAGATTTCCCTTGACCCTGCTGCTCATATACCACAATCCCGCCATCGCCAATGTCCACTGGAGGGCCAGGATGCCCAGGCCGATCGGCCCGCCCATCCACCACTCCTCGATCGGGCTGGTAATGGTCTGATATATGAACCATAGGCTCATGCCCACAAGCTCCACCGGGATGACGTACTTGAGGATGATGTCGAACCACTTTCCTATCTTCATGTCGGAGTAACGGCTGTTTATCAGGTTCTTCCTGAACCTCGTTATCCCGTACTTGAAGGCGAGGTAGTAGATGAAAGCCCCCGAAACCACGAGGCCAAGGCCCCACACGAAGTCCTGATTCTCAAGGAAAACTGGCATGGGGGTCCCCCCAACAGGGAGCACGATCATGGCCGATGGAAGGCCCAACAGGAGCATGCC
>JAUVCY010000053.1 GCA_030595585.1 Thermoplasmatota archaeon | reverse complement strand
CTCACCTCGGCGAGGTCGAGGTCCTTTCCCTCTGCCATGTCCACCACGAGCGGTGGGAGCTCCGACAGCGAGCTCATGGAACCGCCAAGGAGATCGGTGGAGGAGGATGATATCGTCTCGAGCGCCTTTCTCGCTATCTCACCCGCAGCGTCGAGGGCGTCATCCAGAAGGGTGGGCCCCTCCGAATATTCGAACCTGTAAAGCGGCCACGAGGTGGCTATCTCAAGGTCGAGATCGAGGGAGACATTCACATTCCACTCCGACCTGGCAATATCCATTTCAGTTCCCTCAAGCGAGTAGAACAGGCCGTATCTGCCATCAAAATGGACATTCATGTAAGATCTGTACCTGGGCTCCCTGTGGTATATGTCCTGGCTACTGCTCCCTCCGGAAAATAACACCGAGACCTCCGGCTCCCGCTCCCGGCACATCCAGGTCTCAGCGTATATGGCATCATGATCCACTTCACCATCATCCCAGGCTGCAGGATAGATCGTCCCATTTCCGGGAGGGGGCATGAAGGTCCTTGTCCCCAGAACCCGAAGTGGGGCTATGGCGCACCTCTCGATCGAGCGGAGCGTCCCCTCGATCAGCTCGAAAAACAGCGTTTCGATATCCTCCTGCGCCCCCTCCAGCATATCGGCTATCTTCCCGCCGCGGGTCCCTTGATCATATAAACCAAGGATCGCCCTGGTGAGAACGCCCCCTCCGGTGTTGTTCTCTGAAACAGGAGAGAACTCCCTCTCCCTTACGGCATCCAGGGAGACCTCCACGGCAGGTCCGATCAGCTCCAGCAGGCCATCTCGATCGATCCTATCCACCAGAAGGTCCCGCTCCATGATGCTGATAACATCCTCCGCCCCTCCTTCGGGGAAGATGCAGCGATCCCATGGGAGCTTTGACCTTCCGGTGAGCTCCCAGGTCATCTCTGGTATACTGCATTCAATTAGATAGGAGCTCAACAGCTCCAAAGAAACTCTATCCCGCTCCTCATTCATTCCGGTGAAGGGCCCATATTCACCATATATCCAATCGGTCACATCGGAGCCTATCTCCTCGTCCATGCCGTCGATCATTGACAGCAGAGAGGCGTCCTTCATGATCTCCAACGCCTCGGATGTGAACCGCCCCAACACCTCCCTCAAAGGACCCATGGACCCGTTGATATATCGGGAGATCGGGGGAAGGTCATCGTCAATGGAGAGGGTGGTATCATTCCATCCCTCATACAGCTCCTCCCAGAGGCCGTCAGCTCCCGAGAGGATATCGATGGCCCTGTCGGCCGCCCCTCTCAACAACATCTCTCCCTCCACCCTGACCCGCTCCTCCTCATCCCTTATCAGCGAGGAGTCCCCGAGAAAGAGGACCAGCTGCTTTCGGAAATCCTCATCCTGCATCAGGTCCACGGGATGGAATGAGGGGGCCGTAGGGTCCACGATGCTCTCGAATTCCACGCTGTAAACGTCACATCGGTTGGCGTAGTAGGTCCCTTCCCTCTCCGGCTCATCGCCCTTGAGGAACACCTGGCCGTTCTCATCCTGGAGATATATCCTGTCCGAGCTGTTATCGGTGAGGTGGAGCTCAACGACCGTCGTGTATGACGGGACCTCCACGGCCGGATACCCGGTGATGATCTCCCCTTCGTAGCTAAAGTCATTTGGAAAGGAGTCCCTCCTCACCGTGAGGCTTCCCTCTTCCTCGAGCCCAGCTTCAATTAATGGTCCGATCAGTATCTCATCGGCCGTATCCTCTCCCATCTGGATGATCTCCATTCCCAGGAGGGTCGATGATGCCGAGTTGATCAGGTTTCCCGCCGCCTTCATGAGGGAGCTCAGGCCACCCAGCTCCTCCATGAACATATCGTACAGCCCGAAATAGGAGAGGAGCTTGACCACAAGCTGATCGATGGCCGAGTAGAGGAGCGGCCGGACCATATCCTCCAGGGAGGGGGGGTTCCCCTCGCTTCCTATCCCCTCACCGACCAGCACCAGGGAGGCGGGATCGTAGACTCCTTCTGTTCTCTGGAGCACTTTCTCCAGGTCCATGGCCTCCCCGCCAGCGCCCTGAGATGTGGATATATTGCGGGAGATGTTTCCCAGAAAGGGCGAATCGATATCCCTCAGGTGTCCCTGGATCGTCAGGGTTATTGCGAGCTCCACGTAGGATATTATCTCCTCTTGGGTGAGAACCTCCCCGTAGAAGTGGCCTGAAGCGGTATCAAGGCCCCGTCCGTAGCCCATCAGCGCTTTCTGCTGTGCCATTGTGGACAGGATGTAGTTTGCCGTCCTCTGAAGCTCCCCTCCGGTAAGGGCGCCGTTCACCCGATGTTCCCTGCTCTTGAGGAGGTCGGAGAGGGAGGCCCTCTCCTCCTGATACGTCACCTCCCTGTTGATCTGCAGGGACCCGTAAGGGTCAGAGATGAGGACCGAACAGGTCACCCTGGTCCTCGTCCCCAGCGACTCGCAACGGACCCCTTCGTCGGAGGGGCCCGTCCCGTTGGGCCTATCCTCGGATGTCCAGGGGACGGGGGAATCGATGCCTGCAAGGACCGGGAACACCTCTATCACCAGCTCTCCCATTGAGAACAGGAGGTTATCCGTCGTCGTGTTCAGTCCCTCCAGAACGCTCCCTATCCTGTCGGGAAGGACCCTGGAGAGCTCCATCTCCATGATGGTATGGAGCCGCCCCTCCCCTCCGGTTAGAAGTGTTCTCTCGGAGGCGACGAACGCCTCGTTGTGCACTATCGCCATGATCTCCTCGATGGATATCTCCGCCTCGTCTGCCCGGCCGAACCCGTACCTTACGTTGAGCATCTCGAGGTTCGCCTTTCGCTGTGCCGTATCGATGCTGCCGATGTAAACGATATAGAAGGAGGAGATCACCAGGAGCCCTATGGCGAGGACGGCGAACGCCTCCCTCGCCCTGTTATCCCCGGAGATGTGTGAAGATCTCATAGCGCCCCTCCTACATCGTAGTTGAACGACCCCCTCTCAAGGGGCAGATATACCCTGATTTGGACGGACCCCAGCAATACCGTGCCGGATACGACATGTGGCGTGAGGACCGGGTCGGGAAGATCACGCTCGGAGGAGATGGATATCAGAACGTCGATCCCGTCAGGACGGTATGGATGAAGTTTTTCCATCGCATGGATGAGATCGGGGTCCCCGCCCTTCGATATCGTCAGGTCCTGCTCTCTCAACAGGACCCATACGGTCCCATTGAATTGGCTGCTTGTCGGTGAGAGGGACTCCTTGATGCAGTAGGCCATATTCCCCGCCTGAACGCATCTGAGCTGGAACATATCCGTATCGATCTGCCCCTGGCCCCCATCATGGGCGAAGGAGAACAGAAGCGAGGCGCCCAGTATCAGCATTACCATTGATATGGCGGTCTCCATCCCCCTGTCGTCCAGGACCTTTCTCATGATCGGCCCCCCTCAAGGTATCCGGGAACAGGGCCGTCCTCTGTCTGGATCAACACGGTCAGGCCGTGGAGGATCATCGTTCCTTCGAGTATGGGATCCACCCCCAGGAACCTACCATCCTGGAACCACACCGATAGATTGCCGGTCTCCCATGTGATAGATACGTGGATGTCCCCCTCCAGCCCCAGAACGGCCGAAGGGCGATCTCCCAAGCTGATGGATATCAGCAGGGACTCCTCCGGTATTGAGTCGTCGTCCTCCTCCCACCCCCTCCAGTCCCTTATGATCTCAAGCTCCTCACCGGTAAGGGAGGCCACCGGTCTTTCATCCCCTATCAGTTCCCCTGCCAGGGCCGATCCCAACCCTAGGACTATGCATATGGACAGCCCAAAGGCTAGCAGGTCACCTATGGGGGAAACGGATCCTTCGTTCCCAACCCTCATCAACACGACAGGGCATTGGGAGTAGAAAAGGGTTTTCGTCCCCCGTATAAAATGTCCCTAGATATGTTTAATATGGGTCAGTCCAATTGATGCCGGACCAAAGATGGGGGACGACGTATGAAAAAGATGATGATTTCGATAGTGATCGCCTGTGCCTTTCTGGCATCCGGATTGTTAATGATACCCGCATATGCAGAGGGAGAGGTGATCTCGCACACGGACCCGACTGGAGATGTGTACAATGATGGTTTCACCTCGGACGTGTTCAACAATGTGGACATAACCGCGCTCACGATGAACGTGGGTTCAGAGGTGATAGTGTTCGAAATGACCGTGCTCGGCATTGTGATCTACGAGAACACATCATTGGATTACAACTATTACATCTACATCGATCACGACGGTGATGGCGAAGAGGAGTCCGATATCATGGTTGGAATGCTTATGAACACGCCAATGATGCTATTCACAAGCGAATATGGTACGGGATATTCCATGGATTTCGAGGTCTCCGGCAACGGGACCGATACACTACGTGTAGAGATACCGGTGAGCTATATCTCTGGAAGCCCCGGATTAACTGACATCTACGGGGAGGCTTCGGTCTGGGGAGATGGATGGAACAGCGCGGACGATTATGTCAACGAGGACTTCGGAGTGGTCCCGATCGACGACGATGAGCCTGTCGACGATGATGAATGGGATGATGACTGGGACGACTGGGATGACGATTACGAGACCGAGGGGGACCCCACCGAGGAGACCCCAACGGATGAGTCGATAGAGGTCTCCATCGATTCCTACGGGATGGATTTTAGCGAGTCCAGTGAAAATGTCGAGATAGAGGTCAAGGTGGGCGGGACCACATCGGGAACGGTGGTTAAATGCGCCTGGACGACCGTGACGTACATGAAGGATGGAACATACGAGGTCGAGAGCTGGGAGGTCGGCCCTGAGGATATGGAAAGAATTACCTACGAGAACTTCACATTTGAGAATTACTTCAAGGGTAAGGGAAGCGGTGGAGAGGACGACTGGTCCACCTGGGGTTATTATATCTACGCAAAGATGCCGAAGGAGGAATACGAGGAGAATGATCCAGATGAGGATATGGAGAACGTGACCAAGGTGGTATGGGTGGTTCGGGCCTTCAGCGATGACGATATGACCATGTGGAACCAGGACACCAAGGATGTCACGGACAAGTTGAAGGCCGTTATGGATGGCGAATCCACCGATGATGACGATGATCTCCCGGGATTCGAGCTCTTCGGAGCCGTTGTGGCATTCATCTCAGTAGCGGGTATCGGTTTTGCTTTCAGAAAAAGAAATTCAAAATGATCGATATCGATCCACGTAAGAGGGAAAACGTATGAATAAAATGATACTGGTGGTCTTGGTAGCGTGTGCCTTTCTGACATCCGGATCGATGATGATACTGCCGGCGAATGCTGAAGGTGAGACGATCTTCCTTTCGGACCCGCCCGGCGATGTTTTCAATGACGGTTTCACAACGGATGTCTTCAACAACGTGGATATCACGGCTCTCACGATGAACACCGGTTCAGAGGTGATAGTATTCGAGATGAAAGTGCTCGGCATTGTCATCTACGAGAATACTGACTACGATCACAATTACTTCATCTACATCGACCATGATGGGGATGGAGATAAGGAATCCACTATCATTGTGGGAATAATTTCTGGTATTGCTCAGATCACGTTCACCAGTGAATATGGAGTTGGTTACTCGATGAGCTTTGATGTATCGGGCAACGGCACCAACACCCTCCATATTGAGATCCCATTGAACTTCATAGATGGAAGTCCCGGGATCACTGATATCTATGGCAAGGCCGAGGTCTGGTACAGATATAATATTGCGGACGATTTGATCAACGAATACTTCGGAGTGGTCCCGGTTGACGACGATGACGATTGGGACGACGATTACGAGACCGAGGGGGACCCCACCACCCACACCCCCACGGATGAGTCGATAGGGGTCTCCATCGATTCCTACGGGGCGGAGTTCGACGATTCGGGGGAGAAAGTTGAGATGGAGATAAATGTTGAAGGGTCCACATCAGGAACGGTGGTTAAATGCGCCTGGACGACCGTGACCTATTTCAAGAACGGATCGTACGAGGTTGGTGGATGGGATGTAGGCCCCTATGATAACCCCGAGACCACGAGTGTTGGATTTACATCGGAGTCGTATTTCAAGGGGATCGATGGCGAAGGGGATGACGACTGGTCCTCCTGGGGATATAAATTGTATTTTGGAATCCTGGAGGAGCTGTATGATCTGTATGATCGGTACAGTAATATGGGTATGGATTCCGGATATGATATGGATGTTGAGAACGTGACCAGGATGATATGGGTGGTCCGTGCCTTCAGCGACGAGGAGATGATAATGTGGAACCAGGATACAAAGGACGTCACGGACGAGTACAAGGCCTTCATCAGCGGCGAATCCACCAAAAAGGAGGATGAGGGATGGCTCCCCGGCTTCGAGCTCTTCGGCGCCGTGGTTGCATTCATCGCAGTTGCGGGTCTGGGCTTTACTTTCAGAAGAAGAAGGTGAAAGTGAGTTGATGCGGGACCCACCCATAACGTGGGCCGTAATTATCAACCGACGAGGTCCTTCATGGTCTCCTCGTAGAGGAGGCCGATGGTCTCCTGTTTCAGGAAGCTGGAAGGCTGCCTGCTGAGCTCATTCTGTTCGATGTCCTGAGGGCTCTTCTTCTCCTGATTGATCGTGAGCACCCATCCGCAGTCGGGGCATCCCCTGATCATATGTCCCTTCTTCTTTCCCTCAACGATATCCATATCGCAGAACGGACAGGTATTCCCCTTCTCTTTCAGGTCCGCATCCTTGAGCAGCTGTCTCAGGTCATCGCCCCTGCTGCACAGCTGGAACGCCATCTGTCCGCACTCGTGGCAGTGGTAGATCAAGCTCTCCTTCCAGGCCCAGATCTCCATCACGTAATCGCACTCGGGGCACTTGATCTCCTTGGCCTGCAATGCAAGGTTGAGACAGCTGTGGTTGGGCATATCGTAAACTCCTGTAAACTCCAATTAAACTACCTTGCATAATAAATCCCTCTCGAACATGTTAGGATAGGGCCCTATCCTGGTTTTTGTACCAGAAGGGCCATTTCCCCACCTGCGGGAGGTTTTTCACTTTCACCACTCCCCTGCTGAGCCTATTTATAAAGATACCGGGGTCGATATGCCGTGGAAGGAAAAGGTGAGTTCGTTCAACATCCTCTGATCCGTGAGGGCATGATAAGGAGGAGAGGGTATCAGGATACAATCGCCAGGAAGTCCCTCCAGAAACCCACTCTGGTAGTCCTTCCAACCGGCCTGGGGAAGACCGTTGTGGCCCTGCTGCTCATGGCCGAGAGGCTCAAGCGAGACGGCTCCCAGATCCTCATGATGGCCCCCACGAAACCCCTGGTGGAACAGCACGGCAGGTTCTTCCAGGAGGCACTTGAGGATGTATCCGTTGTCACCTTGACCGGAGAGACCCCCCCGCAGAAGAGAGTGGATATGTACGCACAGGGAAAGATAGTGATAGCCACCCCACAGATAATCAGGAACGACGTGATGTCGGGAGACCTCTCCATATCCACTTTCCACACCATGGTAGTTGACGAGGCCCACAGGGCCACGGGCGATTACCCCTACACGTTCATCACCGAGCGGTTCTACCAGGCGACCCCCTCCGGCCTGGTCCTGGGCCTGACCGCCTCGCCGGGACACGACATGGAGAGGATCTACGAGGTCTGCAGGAACCTGGGTATCGAGAACATCGAGGTCAGGGTCGATTCGGACCCGGACGTCAAGCCGTACATCCAGGATATGGAGCTGGAGTGGGTGAAGGTCGAGGTGTCCAGGGGAATGAGGGAGATCATATCCATCCTGGAGAGGATGTTCCTGGAGCGGGTTGGCAAACTGCAGAGGATGGGCGTTCTGCAGAGGGGACGTTCCCTTTCGGTCAAAGCGCTCATAGGGGCTGCCGGCAGGATACAGGAGGCGATCAGAAAGGCCCCCGGCCAGGCGGGGGCCTACTATCAGGCCATGTCGATCCAGGCGCAGGCGATGAAGGTCTCACATGCCCTTGAGCTGGCGGAAACGCAGGGCCCCGAAGCGCTCTATGCCTACATGGACCGGATGATAAAGGAGACGGGAGAGCCGAAGTGCACAAGGGCCACAAAATCGGTGGTATCGGACGCCCAGTTCCGGCTCGTTCTCAACAAGGTGGAGGCCCAGCGTGGGGAGGACCACCCCAAGGTCCAGGCCGTGGAGCGTTTCATCAAACAGAGCCTGAGGGAGGCCCCCCACTCGAGGATAATAGTCTTTACCCACTTCAGGGACACGGCCACAATGGTCCTTGAGGCCCTAAAACCCTTGGAAGGTATCGGCGTTAGGCCGGTGAGGTTCGTGGGGCAGGCGAGCAGGGGCGAGGACCACGGCCTCTCGCAGAAGAAGCAGAAGGAGATACTCGATTCGTTCAGGAGCGGGGACCGCAATGTCCTCATAGCCACCTCCGTCGCGGAGGAGGGATTGGACATACCCGGTGCGGACCTGGTCATATTCTTCGAGCCCATCCCCTCCGAGATCCGGACCATACAGCGCAGGGGTCGAACCGGGCGCCACTCCTCCGGAAGGGTGATAGTCCTGATGTCCAGGGACACCCGGGACGTTACCTACTCCTGGTCGGCGAAGGAGAAGGAGAAGAGGATGGAGAGGCAGCTCCTCACCCTTCGTAGGATGCTGGCCCAGCGCCCGCTCCAGGGAACGCTCGGGGTCAAGGAGATCGAGAAACCCAAGACCCTTGATTCGTTCGTGGAGAAGGAGGATGGGCCAGAGATCATCGTCGATACCAGGGAGATGCCGTCAGGTGTGGTGGAGGAGCTGATGAGGGGCGGGGCGCGTATCCGGTCCTCAACCCTGGAGGTTGGCGACTACATCATATCGGACCGGCTGGTGGTGGAGCGGAAGACCGCACAGGACCTGTCGGATTCCCTGGTGGACGGGAGGCTGTTCCAGCAGGCCGTGAAGATCTCGTCGATGTTCGATCGGTGCGTGATCGTCATCGAAGGGGACAACATATTCACAAAGCGTGATATCAGCAGGGAGGCGCTGATGGGGGCCCTCTCCTCGCTTATTGTGGACTTCAACATCCCCCTCATGTTCACACAGGACCCCAGGGGAACTGCGGAT
>JAUVCY010000171.1 GCA_030595585.1 Thermoplasmatota archaeon | reverse complement strand
ATCTTATGTTGTTTTG
Source organism: Thermoplasmatota archaeon (assembly GCA_030595585.1). Classification (GTDB taxonomy): domain Archaea; phylum Thermoplasmatota; class Penumbrarchaeia; order Penumbrarchaeales; family Penumbrarchaeaceae; genus JAGLEG01. The sequence goes on along the minus strand of JAUVCY010000171.1, from coordinate 4,951 downwards.
CCTGGAACATATTGAGTCCTTCGGTCCATGTTGTCCGGATCGGATTCGATTGACCGAGCATCCAAAGGGGCATTTCCTTCCAAGGGGATCTTCGGGTCTCCGAGGTTGGAAGTGATGTATGTGTTCCCGGAAGAGATCGCACCTCGGTGAGGTCTTGAACGGAACAAACGAAGGATCTCCCGTATATGTCCTTCAACGCCCTTCTGACGCCGCCCTCGGGTCGCAGAAGAAGGACCTTGAAGGTGTCCCGCAAGGGATATTGTATACGGGATCGGCCTCAAGTGCTTCGGCATGAGAGGCCTGGGCTCACCGCCCGGCTGCTTCGGCTGTCAGGAGGTCACCTGAAGGATAGGTTCCTCGGAACCGACCCGGATGGTAAGAGCTCGCGTCTGCCCGGAAGGCTCTGGGCCTGGAACGTGGGGTAACCCGTGTCCCACACCTGGAACGACCTGGCGGATACCATACGCCCATCTGGAACCTCTGGTTCTCGGGAGCGGGGCAACCCGATCTCGATGATGAGGTTTCGACCGACCAAGTGTTCCCTTGGGATCCCTTGTGAAAAGGACGGGGTGACCCGGCCCGGAAACAAGGGCCTTTCCAAAGGATGATCCTGGTCATCGGGGATATCTCCGTATCGGTTTCCGGGGCAACCTGGAACGACATACGGGGCACCCGGTCGATGTCGCTCTACCGAGCATCCATCGGAAAAGGTCTTGGGGTAACCCGAAACCTGGACCGATGTTTGCAAAGGGAAAGGCGCTCGACCATGTGTTTCCCTGACCTGGGACACGGGGCAACCCGTATCCCTGGCAAAGGTCGAGATCTCTGGACGTCTGACGTCCACTTGAGGCTTTCAGGCCTGAAGTTCCGGGGCAACCCGGATCGGAAGGCAAGGCCATCCAATGGCCGTCATCCGCCAATTGAGACCCTCTGCGATCCAAGGATCGGGGCAACCCGAACCATGCATCAAAGATCGACTTGATGGATGACAAGTGTCCAGCCGCCCTCTTCGAAAGGGATCATGGGGCAACCCGTGGACCCGGAAGATGAGAAGTGGATGGGCGTTCAACCATTGGAACTCCCTCTCGGGGGCCCGGAGTGATCCGGAACGACCGAATTGGAGGGCTGAATGGACGTAACTGCCCTACGGGGATCTCCCCCGGCAAGGCAAAGGGGCAACCCTTTACCTTTCCCGAGGAGAGAACCAGAAGGCGCCATACGCCAGATGGATCTCCAACATCGATAGTAACGGGGCAACCCGATCCTTGAGATGTAGTGAACCAGATCCAGGGGCCCGCGGGAGCGGACATCGGGGCAACTCGACATCCGATCTCAGTGAGCCCATGGAGCAGGAGGTTTCAGTGAAGGGACCGGGGCAACCTGGAACTCGAGCTATTACCCTCTGTTGACGTACGATCCCTCGCTTAAGAACATGCATGGCCGGACCTGTCTGGACCCCATGTCAGCAATGACATGGATGTTTGGGTTTTCAGGCCAATGGGGGATGCGGACCTGTCCGCGTCCCCCGTTGTACTTTATGGTGTTTTTACCCGTACATCACTGAATCGGTGTGTAGGTTTTTATACCTCCTCTCTATTGTTCAATGCGGTGGCATAATGTTCTCAAAGAGGATCAGGAATGTCGAACCATCAGCAACGGTCCAGCTTTCGAACAAGGTGAAGAGGTTGAAGAACCAGGGTTTGGATATCCTCTCCTTCACCCTGGGGGAGCCCGATTTCAACACACCTCAACATATCATCGATGCCGCCAAGAAGGCGCTCGATGATGGAAAGACCCATTATACGTCCTCACTGGGTATTCCGGAATTGAGAGAGGCCATTGCGAATAGATACGGTCGGCAGAACGATATCGAGATCACCTCCGACAACGTAATAGCACTACCTGCTAAATTCGCACTGTATTCTGCCATTCAGTCCACCATCAACAAGGGCGATGAGGTGATCATCCCCAACCCGGGGTGGGTATCATATGGGCCGATGGTCCAGCTCGCGAGAGGCATACCGATCAAGGTGAAGATGACATATAATGGCGGTTGGGGTCTGACCGCAGAGAGCATAGAGGCTCAGCTCTCCTCAAAGACCAAAGCGATCATATTGAACACCCCTGCAAACCCCACCGGCTCCGTACTGGACAAAGAGACGTTGAAGGGGATCGCCGACCTCGCTGATGACCGGGATATATTGATAATATCGGATGAGATCTACGAGGACCTGGTCTATGATGATATGGAGCACTTTTCCATAGGGTCCCTTGACCACGTGAAGGATAAGACCATAACAGTTTCAGGCCTATCCAAGAGCTACGCCATGACCGGATGGAGGCTCGGGTGGATGGTCGCCCCGAAGGAGGCGATCAAGATGGTGAACAAGCTCCAGCAGCATTCGCTGACCTGCATGCCGCATTTCATCCAGATGGCGGCGGTGGCCGCCCTGGAGCATGGAAGGGACCCCGTCCTAAAGATGAGGGACGAGTTCCAGGAGAGGAGAAATATTCTCATCCCCCTCCTTAACGAGATCGATGGGGTCTCCTGTGAGGTTCCCAAGGGTGCGTTCTACGCATTCTTCAAGGTGAACATAGGTTTCAACTCCATGGACCTTGCGGATATGCTTCTGTACAAGGCCCACGTTGCCCTTACCCCGGGCTCTGCCTTCGGCTCCATGGGAGCCAACCACATGAGGATGTCATATGCCGCATCAAGGGAGAATATCATAGAGGGTGTTCACAGGATATCCGATTTCGTGGATGGGTTCAGGAAGGACCGTTAGCGCCCTGTTCCCACATCCATGACCTCGACCACCTCTGCTTCCACCGTATTGTGATCTATATGCTGGTAACCGTTCATTTCCTCCCGCGAGCCCCACGGGTCATGGTCGGCCTTTTCATGCCCCGCCTTTCCCCCCCTTAAGAGGATAAGGTAGGCCCCAACGGCCAGGATCGAGATGGCGCCGATGGCAAGTATGACCGCCGGATGGATCGACACATCATCCACCTGGATCGTGATCGTGCTCTTCCCTATGTTCCCGGCCTCATCCCTGGCCTCGATGGTGATGATATGGGCTCCACTTGAGAGGTCCAATTCAATTACGCTCACTACCGTCCAATCAACAAGGACCCTCTCCCCCTCGGAAAGCCTGAACATGATATCGGATGTTCCATCCCTGGTATCGGATAAGGTTATCGATCTCCTCCCCCCTCCCAGGTCCCTCACGCCTACGGATATGGAGGGTTCCTCGGTGTCGACCTGGAAGGTGAAGCTCCGGGTGGGCTCACGGTTTCCAGCCTCGTCCATCGAGTAGATCTCAAATGTAAAGAGACCCTCTCTTCCAGGGGGTTCGATAGGTAGGTCATAATCCATGTATTCGGTCCCATCCCATCGGTACCGGACTATATGGTCCTCATCATTTGTCAATGTGATGACCGGCATGCTCCTGAACCAGCCGCCCACCTGATTGCCAACCACATCCATGGTGGTGGTCGGACCTATCGTATCCACTTTCAGATAGATCGTATCGATCCCGCTCTCATGCCCCGCCCGGTCAACGGCCTTGAAATCCACCCTGTACCCGCCGTCGGGGATCTCAAGCCAGCCGGAGGATATCACCCATTCGCCCCTGTCCATTCTGTAGAGGATCGACGCCTCGTTGTTGTCCTCCCACGTGAAGTGAAGGAGGGGGGGTGTGACGAACCAGCCATTCGACCCGTCAGGGGTTGAAGGGGACGTCCTGCAGAAGATCTCGGGGGGAGAGGAATCGACCTTGATGGGATGGGAATACGTTTTGCCGATATTGCCAGATCGATCGATGGAACGGAAATATATCTCGGACCTTCCATCAGGGAGATGGATATCTCCCGGGTATGGAGTGAAATCATCCGCCTGTGACAGCTTGTACTCTATCCTGGCATCATCCTCGCTCGTGGATAGGTTCATTCTTGGGGTGGTCCAGTACCATCCATCCTCCCCATCAGGCGACTCGGGGGATAGTGTCAAGGTGCAGTCAGGAGGTGTCGTATCCACCTTGATCACCAGCTCGGATACGTTCGAGCTCCTTCCCGAGAGGTCCTCCGCCCACGCCGTTATTCGATGTTCCCCCTCCCCGATCAGGAAACCTTCCGAATAGATGGTATCGGGTCCATCGTCAACGGTATAATGATAGGTAATGGGTGAGCCCCTATCATCCTCAAGGCCAGAAATTGAGATCAATGGATCGGTATCGTACCAGCCGTTCTCGCCCGTTGGACCCTCCGGTGAGGGCGTTATCACCGTTATGGGGTCAACCAGGTCTACACCTACGTCAACGTGCTTCTCCTCCTCCAGATTTCCCGCGATATCCTCTGCGAAGAAATGCAGATGGTGGAGCCCCTCACCAAGCGCCGGTATCGAATAGTTGAGTGAGCTGTTCGTCACCCGGTAAGGGCCGTCGTCGATCCTGTAGTGCACATCGCCCTTCTCATTGGGTATCAGGGTGATGTTGACATCCTTTCGGTACCAGGTCCTGGTCACAGGGCCATCCTCCACCTCCATGGTGGTTATCGGGGGTATGATGTCGGAGATCCTGACGTATCCAAGGTGAGGGTTGTGGTTCTGTTTCCTCACGGTGAGGTTGATGTCGCAGAACCAATCCAGCTCAAGTTCGAAGCTTGCCTTTCCGTTCTCATCGGTGGTTCCCAGTGAGAATACGCCCCGCTGAAAGTTCTGCAACGTGACGTTAGCATCCGGTACCGGCTCACCATCTTCGTTCTCAACTGTAACGATGATATAGGGGTCCAGGTCGTTCTCGTGCTGTACCTTGACGGACAGCACCCCCTCGTTCCCGGTCCATATGTCAGTGGCCGGCTCGCCAAGGAGCGTGTACTCAAGCCAGCACATCGAGACCTCGGCGTTGTTCACGTTGTTGAACTGACCTGCCCACATCTCGGCATAATGTCCCTT